>NZ_WIJO01000046.1:0-17571 GCF_009496205.1 Streptococcus mitis | reverse complement strand
TTGTTTTCTCAACAATAGTATACCCGTTTTTCTTGTATTGTGCTAGCCAATTAAGAAGTATCGTACGACTTGGGAGGCCGTATTCAAGAGAAACTCTATCTTTAGTCCAGCCTTCATGTAAGACTTTGTGAATCATTTCTTGTTTTAAATCAGGAGAATAGTAACGATTTTTTCCTTTTTTGACGAACTCTATTCCGTAACGATCAATCAATTTAATCATGTACCTAAGATTAGAATTATTTATCCCAAATTTATTTGAAAGCTTCTCTAAGCTATAGCCTTGTTTTCTAAGTTCATAGATCTGAACTTTATCATCATAAGTTAATTTCACAATAAAAGTACCCCAAAAGTTAGATTTTTTCTGTCTAACTTTTGGGGTGCAGTTCAGTATTATGCGCTTTTCTTTTTTACTCAACGTGGGTAGTTTGATTGGCAAAGGCGATAATAGCTTGCTTCAATTCATCTCCACTGAGAGTTCGGAACTCTTCAATTTTTTGATCGATGGCTTCCAGAGGCATGACATTAACCTTACCAACGAAAATCTTATCCATAACCTGGTTATCAACCAATTCGGTTGACACCAAGAGTTCTTCGTAAAGTTTTTCGCCTGGACGGATTCCAACTTCAACAATTGGAATTTCGCTTTCGGTGTGGCCACTTAGAAGCACCATTTTCTTAGCCAAGTCATAAATCTTGACTGGTTTGCCCATATCAAGGATAAAGACTTCTCCATCCTTGGCGTAAGCACCAGCATGGATAACCAAACGGCTAGCTTCTGGAATAGTCATAAAGTAACGGGTCATGCGGAAGTCTGTCACCGTTACAGGCCCACCTTCAGCAATCTGGCGTTCAAAGACTGGAATGACACTACCACGGCTACCAAGTACATTCCCAAAACGAACTGCACAGTAGGTTGATTGGCTACGTTGGTTAAAGCCAGTGACAATCAACTCAGCCACTCGCTTGGTTGCTCCCATAACATTTGGTGGATTAACTGCCTTATCTGTCGAAATCATAACCATCTTAGGTACTTTGGCTTCATCAACAGCCTTAGCAACATTGTAAGTTCCACGAATATTGTTTTTGAAGGCTTCTTTTGGATTGCGCTCCATCATAGGAACGTGCTTGTGGGCTGCCGCATGATAAACAATAGCTGGCTTGTACTGCTCAAAGACTTGCAACAGGCGGTCATAGTCTTGAATATCGGCAATAACTGGTACATAATCAATCCCTTGGAACTTGCGAATCAATTCATGATAAACAAGGTAGATTGAGTTTTCCCCATGACCGAGCAAGACGATGCGTTCAGGATTGAAGCGACTAACTTGGCGACAGATTTCAGAACCGATTGAGCCACCAGCACCTGTAACCAAGATTGTCTTACCTGTCAGTTCTGCGCCCAGACGCGATTCATCAAGACGAATTTCCTGACGTCCCAAAAGGTCCGTAATATCAATTTTTTGGAAGCCAGTACCTGCTTGGTGAAGTCCTTGAACAACCGTTTCAACCTTAGGCATCTTGTAACATTTGACTCCCAGCTTATTACACATCTGCAAGATACGTTCATATTCTGACGGGTCAAGCGACGGAATCGCAACGATAACACGCTCGATTTGATGGCGTTTGGCTAATTCAGGCAGATCATCATATGAACCCAAAACAGGGATTCCACCAAGTTTTTGGCCCTTTTTCTTAGAATCCTTGTCCAAAATACCGACAAGTTCTAATTCACTAGTTGGATGTTGGTAACTATCCATAAAGAGGGCTCCACCATCACCGGCACCAATCAAGAAGGTCCGACGGTGTTCTCCATCACCACTTCCCTTTTTGCGTTTAGAGTAGATTAACTGCCAAGTAATCCGTGGCAATAAAATCAAGAAAGTACTCAACAAGATAAAGAGAATGATGAAACGGATTGAAAAAAGTGGCAAGAAAGCATAGCAGATACTATATGACAAGATACTGCTAGCAGTCACACCAAAAAAGATTTTCATGAAATCCGTAATCTTGCTGTAACGACTAATACTAGCGTTCAGCCCCCAAAATCCAATCATCAATTGATAGAACAGGAAAGCCAAACTCGTATAGATGATGTAGTCAACAGGTGCTGGATTAATCAATCCGTAGAATAAAATATAAGATACAATGATGGAAACCACCATACTCAAAATATCAAATATTCCCCAGAAAACCTGTTTTTGTTGTTTATTTAAAATTTCCACCAGATCAATCACATAATCTGTGAGTTTTTTATTCATAGAAATTTACTCCTCCTTAAAAGAGCTGGATGATTATACTCAATGAAAATCAAAGAGCAAACTAGGAAACTAGCCGCAGGTTGCTCAAAACACTGTTTTGAGGTTGTAGATGGAACTGACGTAGTCAGTATCCTACACATACGGCAAGGCGACGTTGACGCGGTTTGAATTTGATTTTCGAAGAGCATTATATTGTTATTATAACACTTTTTCTCTAGTTTACGATTTGCTACAATCTTTTACTTGCTTTTTCGTAACAGTTTCATAAAAATAAACTGTCGGACAAATCCAGGACAAAGGGCAACAATCATCTGAATGGCAACACTCTTGGCGTACTCCAGGTAAGAAATTTGCCCTCTCTTCAGCATGCGCTGACGAGCTTGACGATAGAGTTTGAGGTAACGCAGTCCCCCACGACGCTCAAACATTCCTGCTCCAACACGAACCTTACACAAGATTTGATCCAGATTTCCAGTCTTGGCTCCTGCAGCAATCATGTTGAGCCAGAGGAGGTCATCCTCCATATAAAGGCCATCCTCATAGTTGCCTGCCTTGAGAACCATGTCCTTCTTGAACATGACAGTCATGTGGTTAAAGGCACTTCTCATCCTTTGATAAGCCACAATCTCTGCATGCTGGGTTGGAACACGACGGTAAGAAACAATCTCATCAGGATTGTCAATAAATTCTGCAATATGTCCACCTAATAGGTCGAGCTTGTCCTTCTCCATTAGCTGAACCTGTTTCTCAAAACGGTCTGGAACTGCTATATCATCCGTATCCATACGGGCAATAATATCATACTGACACTGCAAAACACCCTGTCGAAGAGCCAGACCCAAACCTTGATTCTGCTCAAGAGGATAGCGTTTCACTGGAATTTCAGACTGGGCTTCCACTTGGTTTAATACCTGATAGAGCTCAGGTGTCAAAGGCCCATCCTCAACCAGAACCAATTCGCTCGGTTTCAGAGTCTGATTTTGAACACTCTCAATAGCATCCTTTAAAAATGTCGGATTTTCCTTGATATAGACCGACATCAATACGCTGATTTTTTGCTTTTCAGACACAGTTTTTCTCCAATGTATAGATTTCCTTCCACTATTTTATCATAATTTTCAAGACTTTCCCATTTTTATCTTGAAAGCCCAAAACCTTACTTGACATTATAGGGAAAAAGCCTTAAAATAAGCTGTTATTAAAATCAGCTAGAAGAGGTATTATATGAAAAAGCAATCACTCTTTTTTGTTCCAGGTATTATCCTGATTGGTGTTTCCTTGCGGACTCCTTTTACTGTTTTACCCATTATTTTGGGAGATATTTCGCAAGGGTTGGGAGTAGAAGTTAGTTCGCTTGGTGTCTTGACCAGCCTTCCCCTCCTCATGTTTACCCTCTTCTCACTCTTTTCTACCCGACTGGCTCAAAAAATCGGCTTGGAGCATCTCTTCACCTACAGCCTTTTCTTCTTGACCATCGGTTCTCTCATTCGACTAATCAATCTGCCCCTGCTCTATCTAGGAACCTTGATGGTTGGGGCAAGTATCGCAGTCATCAATGTGCTGCTTCCTAGTCTCATCCAAGCCAATCAACCAAAGAAGATTGGTTTTCTGACCACCTTATATGTAACCTCTATGGGGATTGCGACGGCTCTGGCTTCCTATCTAGCCGTGCCTATTACACAAGCCAGTTCTTGGAAAGGACTTATCATCCTCCTCACCCTGCTCTGTCTAGCAACTTTTTTGGTCTGGCTCCCAAATCACCGCTATAATCACAGACTAGCTCCACAAACCAAACAAAAAAGCAAAGCAAAGGTCATGCGTAATAAACAGGTCTGGGCAGTGATTGTCTTTGCAGGTTTTCAATCCTTACTCTTTTACACCGCTATGACCTGGCTACCTACCATGGCCATCCATGCAGGCCTATCCAGTCACGAAGCTGGCTTGCTGACCTCTATCTTCTCCCTGATTAGCATTCCTTTTTCAATGACTATCCCAAGCCTGACAACCAGTTTATCTACTCGTAACCGTCAGCTCATGCTCACTCTGGTTTCACTAGCTGGTGTGGTCGGCATTTCCATGCTCTTTTTCCCAATCGGTAATTTCTTTTACTGGCTGTCCATCCATCTCCTTATCGGAACCGCAACTAGCGCCCTCTTCCCTTATCTCATGGTCAACTTTTCACTCAAGACAAGCGCCCCTGAAAAGACAGCCCAATTGTCCGGCCTATCTCAAACAGGAGGCTATATCCTAGCAGCCTTTGGACCAACCCTCTTTGGTTACAGTTTTGACCTTTTCCACTCTTGGGTACCAGCTGTAGCTGCCCTCTTACTCGTCGATATCCTGATGACTGTGGCCCTCTTTACAGTGGACAGAGCTGATAAAATCCTCTAAACTTCTAGTTTTGGCTAGAAGTTTTTTATATATAAAAATTTTACACATTTCTCTTGACAGGGCTTTCATTTAGATGTACAATGTATGTGTAGAAAAATTATATATAAAAATCTTACACATTAGAAAAGGAGGTTCCCCATGTACTTTCCAACATCCTCTGCCTTGATTGAATTTCTCATCTTGGCCGTACTGGAGCAGGATGATTCTTATGGTTATGAGATTAGCCAAACCATTAAGCTGATCGCTAATATCAAAGAATCTACACTCTATCCCATTCTCAAAAAATTGGAGGGCAATAGCTTTCTGACAACCTATTCTAGAGAGTTCCAAGGTCGCATGCGCAAATACTACTCCTTGACAAATGGTGGTATAGAACAGCTCGTGACCCTAAAAGATGAATGGGCACTTTATACAGACACCATCAATGGCATCATAGAAGGGAGTATCCGCCATGACAAGAACTGAATACCTGACTCAGCTAGAACTCTATCTCAAGAAACTACCTGAAGCTGATCGCATCGAAGCCATGGACTATTTCAGAGAACTCTTTGACGATGCTGGAGTCGAGGGAGAAGAAGAACTCATCGCTAGCTTGGGAACTCCTAAGGAAGCAGCCCACGAAGTTCTATCAAATCTTCTAGATAAAAAAATCAATGAAGCGCCTGCTCAAAAGAATAACCGACAAATTTTGCATATCGCCTTGTTAGCTTTGCTTGCAGCCCCTATTGGTATTCCTCTGGGAATCGCCATCCTCGTGTCCCTGTTCGCAATCCTTGTTGCTGCTTTGACTGTCATTCTGGCTTTCTTTGCAGTTTCCATACTTGGTATCATCGGCGGATTCCTATTTTTAGTTGAAAGTTTTACTGTCCTAGCCCAAGCTAAATCAGCCTTTATCTTGATTTTCGGTTCTGGTTTACTGGCTATCGGTGCTTCTTCGCTAGTCTTACTAGGTATTTCCTATGTAGCCCGCTTCTTCGGTCTACTCATTGTTCGCCTGGTGCAATTTGTTCTTAAAAAAGGAAAGAGAGGTGACCAGCATGCGTAAATGGACAAAAGGATTTCTCATTTTTGGTGTTGTGACTACCGTTATCGGCTTTGTCCTGCTCTTTGTAGGCATCCAATCTGACGGAATTAAGAGCCTACTTGCCATGTCCAAAGAACCTGTCTATGATAGCCGTACGGAAGAGCTAACCTTTGGCAAGGAAGTCGAAAACCTAGAAATTACTCTCCACCAACACGCGCTGACCATCACAGACTCTTTCGATGATCAAATCCACATTTCTTACCATCCATCTATTTCTGCTAACCATGATCTTATCACAAATCAGAACAATAAAACGCTGAGCCTAACGGATAAAAAACTGTCTGAAACTCAGTTTCTATCTTCTGGAATTGGTGGGATTCTCCATATCGCAAGTAGCTACTCTAGTCGTTTTGAAGAAGTTATTCTCCGACTACCAAAAGGGAGAAATCTAAAAGGAATCAACATCTCAGCCAATCGCAGACAAACCAGTATCACTAATGCTAGCCTTGAAAATGCGACCCTCAATACAAACAGCTATATCCTCCGAATTGAAGGAAGTCGTATCAAAAACAGTAAACTCACAACCCCTAATATCGTCAATATCTTTGATACAGATCTTACAGATAGTCAGCTAGAGTCAACAGAGAAGCACTTCCACGCTGAAAAAATCCAAGTACACGGTAAGGTGGAATTGATGGCGAAAACAGACCTACAACTGCTACTTTCCGAAGAAGAAAAACAAAGAATCAACTTAGATCTTTCAACAAAACATGGCTCTATTCTTCACTTTTTAAGAGAAGGAAGGCGTTCGTTTAACAACGAAGAAAACAAAGCTGAACGATTAAGCAATCCTTATAAAACAGAAAAAGCAGATGCAAAAGATCAACTCATCGCAAGGGCAGAACAGGATATCTATCTACTCAAATCAGAGGAACACGAGTCTTCTTCTAGAAATCGTTGACAAAAGCGCTTACATCTGCTAATGTAAAAATAGGCAACAACCAGAAAAAGGAGGTTCTACCATGAAACAAGAATGGTTTGAAAGTAATGATTTTGTAAAAACAACAAGCAAGAACAAGCCTGATGAACAGGCCCAAGATGTTGCAGACAAGGCTGAAGAAAGGATAGCCGATCTCGATACACCAATTGAAAAAAATACTCAAGTAGAGGAGGAAGTCTCTCAAGCTGAGGTAGAACTGGAAAGCCAGCAAGAAGAGAAAATTGAAGCTCCTGAAGACAGTGAAGCGAGAACAGAAATAGAAGAAAAGAAAGCATTAGATTCTACTGAGGAAGAGCAAGACCTTTCTAAAGAAACAGAAAAAGTCACTATAGCTGAAGAGAGTCAAGAAGCACTTCCTCAGCAAAAACCAACCACGAAAGAGCCCCTTCTTATCAGTCAATCCTTAGAAAGTCCCTATATCCCCGACCAAGCTCCAAAATCTACGGATAAATGGAAAGAGCAAGCGCTTGATTTTTGGTCTTGGCTAGTGGAAGCTCTCAAATCTCCTACGAGCAATCTTGAAACAAGTAGCACACACAGTTACACAGCCTTTCTCTTGCTCATTCTGTTTTCTGCATCTTCCTTTTTCTTTAGTATCTACCACATCAAACATGCTTACTATGGACATATAGCAACTATGCATAATCACTTTCCTGAACAATTTGCTTCATTAAATCTCTTTTCGATTATCTCTATCCTAGTAGCAACAACACTCTTCTTCTTTTCATTCCTCTTGGGTGGTTTCGTCGTGAGACGATTTATCCACCAGGAAAAAGACTGGACGCTAGAAAAGGTTCTCCAACAGTATAGTCAACTCCTGGCAATTCCAATCTTCCTCACTGCTATTGCTAGTTTCTTTGCCTTCTTTGATAGCCTGCGATTTACAGCCCTCTTGTGTGTGATTAGCATTGGAATCATTCTACTTGCCAGTCTCCATATCATTACAAGACCAAGTCAATCAAGTGAAACCGACTCCTTCTATCAATTATTCTTGTCTGTCCTTGTGAACGGAGTTATTATCCTCCTCTTCTTTGTAGCTGAAGTGACACTGATTGGAGATTATCTCCGTATCTTGGCCTTCCTTTAAACTTCATACTCTTCGAAAATCTCTTCAAACCACGTCAGCTTCGCCTTACCGTACTCAAGTACACCCTACGGCTAGCTTCCTAGTTTGATCTTTGATTTTCATTGAGTAGCAATCCTGTCTTTCATGGCAGGATTTTTTATATGTCAAAAAAGCAAGTCACTTGACCTGCTTTACTTTTCTTGTGCTAATGCTTTAAAATCTTTGTCTAAGATGGGTTGCACTTCTAATTGATTGGCATCTAGTTGGTGGTAAGATGCTGATGGTAGTGACTCTAGGAATTTTGCATAGTCTAAGCGGACAATGGCTTCATAGTCTTCTGGTTTAGAGCCGTCTCCTGTGATTTGAACCAAGTCAATCTCCCACTGCACTTCCTTATCCACCAATTGCTCAATATAGGCAGTAGGAACAAATGGTTCTCTCGGTAATACTGTCTTGACTCCTTGAGCCAGATGGTAAACACCGTGCACTTGGCCTTCTCCATCCTGATAGAAGGAAACTCTTGCAAAGTAGGCATCTGTCTCTTGAACCGCACGTACACGCGCTTCAAACTGAGCCAAGCCATTTTCCTCTAAAAAGCTTTTCAAGTCCTCATGACCAAAGAAAACAGGATTAAAAATTCCTTGGCAAATCGTAAAACGGGCTGCAGCGTCTGTCAGATGGGCTTGAATACTTGCTTGGAAATAAGCTTCAAAATCAAAACCATCTAGTCCTTCAATCTCAGTTCCTGTATAAGCAAGCAGAGCATCTAAAAATGATTTGATAATCTGCCAGTCTGTCTTCGTGAGTAGGTCAGGAAGATCGATACGGTAAGCCTTTTGACTATCAGCATAACTGACCTTAAAAAGAAATTGTGATTGCCCCACTATCGCACACTCGATATACTCAAGACGATTAAGAGGCTGACGGAGATAGATAGCATCATAGCTATGCGACTCCAAACCATCCACCAAGGCCAAGACGGACTTGGCAGTCAAAATCTCCTGTTGACCTAAAATGCTCTGTTTATTTGGAATAAAAAATGTTTTCGTCATAACTGGACTCCTTTGAAATCGTTTACACATAGTATACATTATTATCCTGAAAGATACAGAAACAAACTTTAGATTTTTGAGTAAAAAGCATAGAAAAACAGCCCCTAAGGACTGTTTAATCTTATACAGTAGCTGCTTGATCCAAGCTTTCACCGATAGCGGCTAGGCGCTCGACAACTTCAGCTTGTGTCAATTCATGTTCTGAAACATAGCGGTTACGTGGGTGAACACGGCACTCGTGTGAACATCCACGAAGGTATTTGTCTTCATTTTCTTCTGATGTCAAGATACGACGGTTACAGAATGGATTTCCACAGTTGACATAACGTTCACATGGTGTTCCATCAAACCAGTCTTTTCCTACGATGGTTGGGTTGACATGGTTAACATCTACGGCAATACGCTCGTCAAAGACGTACATTTTTCCATCCCAAAGTTCACCTTGGACTTCTGGGTCTTTACCGTAAGTTGCAATTCCTCCGTGCAATTGGCCGACATCTTTGTAGCCTTCACGGACCATCCAGCCTGAGAATTTCTCACAGCGAACGCCACCTGTACAGTAAACCACGACACGCTTGTCCATGAATTTTTCCTTGTTATCACGAACCCATTGTGGCAACTCACGGAAGTTGCGGATATCTGGGCGGATAGCCCCACGGAAGTGTCCTAGGTCGTACTCATAATCGTTACGTGTGTCAAGGACAACTGTATCTTCGTCAAGAAGAGCTTCTTTGAACTCTTTTGGAGACAAGTAAGCACCTGTTGTTTCAAGTGGGTTGATGTCATTGTCAAAGTCGTTGTCTTCCAAACCAAGGTGGACAATTTCTTTCTTATAGCGAACAAACATCTTCTTGAAAGCTTGTTCACTCTCTTCGTCAATCTTGAACCAGAGGTCTTCCATGCCTGGGAGGCTGTGAACGTAGTCCATGTATTTTTGAGTTGTTTCGTAATCACCTGAAACGGTTCCGTTAATTCCTTCGTCAGCGACTAGGATACGGCCTTTAAGGCCGATTGATTTACAGAAAGCCAAGTGGTCTGCAGCAAATTGCTCTGCATTTTCAATTGGAGTATAAAGGTAGTAAAGTAAGACACGAATATCTTTTGCCATAAGATTTGTTCTCTTTTCTATTCTTAAATTTTCAGAATTTTTCATCTAACTATACTAGTATACCTGCTTAAGAAAACGAATGCAATTTATTTGACTGAAAATTTATAGAAAGAGTCCTATCCCTGTACTTCATCAGTAGCCATAGCGAATAGCTGATAATTCTCTCAATTTTTTGATCTGCCTAGCTTGACTTTCTGACAGAATCAGCTTATTGTCAATCAACACACGTGAGATGTCAACATTCATTTGACTCAATATAAATGGGGTAGAAGTCCCATCGTCCTCTAATCGTCTTTTATAACTCACTAACAGATTTTTCAAAGGAGCAAGTTGAGGCGTATTGTTTATACCTTCCAATAGATGATTTATAATCGTCATGGCTTCACAACGTCTTTCGCTTCCTCCAGCAAACCATTTTAATGGTGTCATTCTCATTTTCCTCCTGAAACTCACTTATAAATTTGATAAACTATCATTCCTAACTCTCGCGCCAATATTTCACCCAAATACCCTGTATAAAAAAGTCAGCAAAAATGGTAATGTCGCGAAAATATTATTAATCACATAAGACGCATAAGCAGGATTGAAGTTTTAAAAAAGTAAAACTTAATCTTAACTACCGACTTAGCAACTAATCTAGCAAGCCACAATAAACCATCTCATTGAAATACTAGTCCTATCTAGACTGAACTTAAATTTTTGTTTAGAGGCTGGACAAAAACTCAATTTCAGGAGAAAACGAAGTAAATCTTCCCACAATAAAGCTGATATGATAAAAATCCTCATCGCTCCAAACAACACTATCCATGAAAGATTCATGAGTATGATCATCTGTAAAATCAAGACTCCCTAAAATCACATCTGCCAATTCTCCTAATGTTTCTTTTTTAGAAATCTGTATATTCCTGTAGCAACCTTTTCCAAGTTTTACGGAAATAACACCTCTCTTTTATTTTAGCATTAATTTGTCTAACTAGATCAGGTATAAATAGGAAAATGTACAGAAATTTTATGTTTCACGAGAAACACTCTATATCATCTATTATAAAAATGAGAGTATTAGGTATCTATCTGCTTGTCAGATAGTAGACCTACACTCTATCCCCATAGCAATTCACAAGTTTTTCCACAATTTGTTAATAACTAACTTAAAGTGTTTCTTACTTCCAAATTTATAGGAAATAATATATGTTTGGTCTATTAAATAGATTCAGTGAACTAATAGTAGCAGCAGAACACTGACAGTTATCCACACTTATCCACAACCTGTTAGTAACTTTTGTGAATAGTCTTATTTAAGCTAAGATTCATCTCTCACCATAACTAAAAAAGAGCCTGTTGCCAAGCTCTTTAGTCTATTATTTCTTCTCAGCGCGAAGGGCTGACAAGATTTGTGTGCGGATATCATCTACACCATTTGGCGTATTTGGTAAAAAGATAGTTTGATTTCCTTTAGAAGCAAAGGTATTCAAGGTATCCAAATACTGGTTAGTCAAGAGGATGGACATGATTTGCTCTTCTGTCATGCCAACATTGGCTTCCTTGAGTTCTGTGATAGACTCTGCCAATCCATCCACAATCGCCTTACGCTGTTGGGCAATCCCCACACCATGGAGGCGGTCTTTTTCTGCTTCGGCTTCAGCTGCAGTGACGATTTTAATCTTGTCGGCTTCAGCCAATTCTTGCGCTGCGACCCGCTTACGTTGCGCCGCATTGATTTCATTCATGGATTGCTTAACTTCTGCATCTGGTTCGACCTTGGTAATCAAGGTTTTCACGATAATATAACCGTAAGTAGTCATTTCTTCCGCCACTTGGTGTTGAACTTCAAGGGCAATCTCATCTTTTTTCTCAAACAATTCATCCAAGGTTAATTTTGGAACAGAAGAGCGAAGGGCGTCTTCGATATAAGATTTAATCTGAGATTCTGGACGCATGAGTTTATAGTAGGCATCTGTCACGCTCTGCTCATTAACACGGTACTGAGTCGCTACATTCATCATAACGAACACATTGTCCTTGGTCTTAGTCTCAACAACAATATCGCTTTGCAACAAGCGCAACTGAATCCGCGCTGCAATCGAGTCAATCCCAAAAGGCAAGCGAATATGAATGCCGCTATTGGCAACCTTTTGGAATTTCCCAAAGCGTTCAATAATCGCCACCGACTGCTGACGAACCACATAAACTGTACTCAGTGTGACTATCACCAATAGGAGCACACAAACCACCACAAAAATCATCAAAAATGTTGTTATCATCGCGACGACCTCCATCATTATTTTTTCCTGTATTATAGCACATTTAAAGAAGGCTGTGCAGTTTTTACTGCGATTTTTCCTGAAATGTCAATAATTAGAGGTGAATTGTCACATTGACGTCTAATCTCTTGCTAAAATAACTCTTTATAAAAGGCAATCGTTTCTTCTAAGGTTGGCATGAATGGATTTCCTGGCGCACATGCATCAATCAAGGCATTCTTAGAAAGATATTCAAAGTCGAAATCTTTTTCTTCAATACCAAGTTCAGTCAATTTCTTAGGAATACCTACTGTCTCAGAAAGTTTCTCAATCTCAGCAATTGCATAATCGGCACACTCTTCATCTGATTTACCTTCTACATGAAGTCCCAAGGCTTTAGCAACATTACGGAAAGCTTCTGGTACACGTTTAGCATTTTCACGTTCTATAACTGGTAACAACATGGCACAACAAACACCGTGTGGCAAATTATATACTGCGCCGAGTTGGTGAGCCATTGAGTGAACATAGCCCAGACCTGCATTGTTAAAGCTCATACCACCAAGGAAGATGGCATTGACCATACCTTCACGCGCTTCAATATCGTGTCCATTTGCTACAGCGCGAGGAAGATATTCCTTGATAAGCTCAATTGCTCCGATAGATAATTTCTTGGTCACATCATAAGCACCAGGTGTTACCAAAGCTTCAACAGCGTGAGTCAGAGCATCCATACCAGTAGCTGCAGTCAAGCCTTTAGGTTTGGAAAGCATGAGTTCCGGGTCATTAACAGAGATAAGAGCAAGGCTATTCTTGTCAACCATTACCATCTTAACCTTGCGTTCTTCATCAGTAATCACATAGTTAATGGTAATTTCTGCTGATGTACCTGCAGTAGTATTGATAGCTACAACAGGAAGACCTTTTTTAGCAGATTTATGAAGTCCTTCATAATCCTGTGGTTTTCCACCATTTGTAGCCATGATAGAGATACAACTAGCTGCATCCTGTGGAGAGCCCCCACCAAGACTGATGATAAAATCACATCCATGTTCTTGCAAAGCAGCTACCCCATCTGTGACATTCTTACAAGTAGGGTTTGGCTCTACATCGCTAAAGATGACATATTCGATTCCTTCTGCATCTAGTGGTTTTAAAACCTTAGGTAAAATGTCACTTCCTTCGATAAACTTATCTGTCACCAAAAGTGCCTTTTTATAGCCAAGTTCCTTGATATAAGGACCTACTTCATTTACAACACCTTTACCAATAAGGTTGACTGCCGGAACATAAAATGTAGCCATATAATTTTCCTCCTGCGCCTTCGCGCTATATATTTAACATCATTATATTACTTTTTGTATTCGTTTTCAATTATTTGTGAATTGTTTAACAAATAATTTTAAAAGGAGTGAAATTTGATTATTATTTATAAGATCCTTTCCCAATATGATACTCTGCTCCTTGAAACAAAATTGCATCTACCAAAGATAACAGCTATAGGCTATCCGCCGACACATGAAATGGGCTACACATCAGCCCCTATTTCAAAAAACCGACTAGCTCCTATGAACTAGTCGATTTCTCATCAATGCGCCAACATTTCTTGGGCAATTTCTTGGCCAGATAGGTTATCTGGGTAGTAGGTTGGCCAGTTATCCATTTCTTCAAAGAGGGCTTCTTGGCTTGTGCCTCCAAAGAAGATATGGAAGTGTTCTGCCTTAACTGGGGCGATATTGTGGTCACTAAACTGAACATACTTGAATTGTCCAGCATCCGCATCTGTCGCTTCAAAGAGGAAGCGCACGCCACGATTTCCTTTCTTATAAGTCAAGATTTTCTTACCAACATACTTGTAGGTGAATTTCTTACTTTGTCCACCTTGAACAAATTCCATAGTGTTATCAGTGATATTAATCTTAGTCACATCTGTCTGATAGCCTTTTGTATAGTAGGCCTTGTACTCAGCCTGAGTCATCTTACCTGTCAACTTAGCCTTGTAATCAAACACTTGATCAAAAGTACCATCTTCAAGGAAAGGATAAACTGATTGCCAGTTACCTGCATAGTCACTCAAGGTGCGATCCTTGACATCTGCATCCTCAAAGTAACCATTTTGGACTGTCTTGGTATCCTCTGCCTTTTCAGGCTCGATTGCTGGGCCTTCTTGGTCCGTTGTTTGTTTCAAAGCCTTGAGGTTTTTCTCCATCACGGAAATGTAGTTTTCTCCAGCCTTGGTGTCCTCTTCTGTCAGACTTTCTAAAGGATTAAGGACATCAGTTTTGACACCTGCCTCTTTTGAAAGTGTGTTAGCAAGGGCCTGTGAGGCATTTTCTTCAAAGTAGATATAGGCAATTTTATTTTTCTTGACATACTCTGTCAATTCTGCCAAGCGAGCTGCTGATGGCTCTGCATCTGGAGAAAGGCCTGAGATTGCAACTTGTTTGAGTCCATAGTCCAAGGCGAGATAGTTAAAGGCTGCGTGTTGAGTCACAAAGCTCTTTTGTTTGGCTTGAGACAATCCTTCTGCATACGCCTTATCCAAGGCTTGTAATTTTTCGATATAGGCAGCAGCATTCTTCTCAAAGGTCTCTTTTTTATCAGGATAATCTGCTGATAAACTGTCACGGATGTGCTCTACTAGTTTAATGGCACGAACTGGTGATAACCAAACATGGGGATCGAACTCATGGTGATGGCCTTCTTCTCCATGGTCATGGTCTCCCTCTTCTTCCTCACCACCTGGCAAGAGCAACATATCGCCTGTCGCCTTGATGGTTTTCACCTTTTTCTTATCCAAAGTATCTAGTAATTTAGGAACCCATGTTTCCATGTTTTCATTTTCATAAACGAAGGTATCTGCGTCTTGGATTTTGGCAACTGCCTTGGCAGACGGTTCATATTCATGGGGTTCTGTACCAGCACCGATGAGAAGCTCTACATTAGCCGTATCTCCTGCGACTTGCTTGGTAAATTCATAGACAGGGTAAAAGGTTGTCACAATATTTAGTTTGCCATCTGCCTGCTTTTGATTGGAACAAGCCACTAAAAACAAGGCACATAGACTGGCGAGTAATAAGCTAATTTTTTTCATGTTCATCTCCTATTTGATAAAACGTCTTACTAAACTGATTAGCAAGAAAACAGTTACAAAAATAATGGTAATACTTGCACTTGCAGGTGTTTCTGCATAGTAGGAAATGTAAAGTCCTGCTACCATTCCCAAAAATCCAATAGCACTGGCAAGCAGCATAACCGATTTAAAGTTTTTCCCCAGACGCAGGGCAATACTAGCTGGTAAGACCATAATGGTCGATACCAGAAGAGCTCCCGCAGCTGGAATCATAAGGGCAATGGCCACCCCCGTCACCATGTTAAAAAGAATGGACATGGTACGAACTGGCAAGCCATCCACAAAGGCCGTATCCTCATCAAAGGTCAAAATATACATCGGACGAAGGAAGAGGAAGGTCAAAATCAAAACAACCGCCGCAATGACAAAGAGGGAAATAACCTGCTCTTCGCTGATAGTCACGATCGAACCAAAAAGATATTGGTCCAAACTCATAGAACTCGAGCTTTTACCCTTGCTCATGACAATCAGAGAAACAGCCAGTCCTGTCGACATGAGGATAGCTGTCCCGATTTCCATAAAGTTCTTGTAAACCGTACGGAGATACTCCAGGAAGACTGCCGCAATCAAGACAATGGCAATAGTAGAAATAGTCGGAGAAATCCCCAGAACCAGACCAAAGGCTACACCCGAAAGCGAGACGTGGCTGAGGGTATCACTCATCAAACTCTGACGACGCAAGATAAGGAAGGTTCCCAATACCGGCGAGAAAAGACTCATAGCAATAACAGCCAGAAAGGCGCGTTGCATAAAGTCGTAAGATAATAAACTAAGCATGGCCCACCTCCTGGTCATTCTCATGAACGTTGAAACAACGCCATGGTGAGTCTTGGTTACGGACTAGATGGATATTGCGGTCCGCATAGTCCTTAACTTCTTCAGGGTCATGGGTAATCATCAAAACAGCCTTGCCATGATGATGGGCGCTGTGGTGCATGAGTTCGTAAAATTCATTTTTACTTCCTGCATCCATCCCCGTTGTCGGCTCATCTAGGATAAATACATCTGGGTCAGAAGCAAACATACGCGCGATCACCGCTCGCTGCTTTTGTCCTCCAGATAGAGACCCCAAGCGTTTGTCTCGGTGTTCCCACATACCAACTGAGTCTAAACTGGCCTTGATATGCTCCTCATCATGAGCATTCAAACGACGGAACCAGCCTTTTCGCGGATAGCGACCTGACTTGACAAACTCATAAACCGTACTTGGAAAACCTGCGTTAAAACTGGCAATCTGTTGAGGAAGATAGGCTATTCTCAATTTCTTACCCTGCGTATTTGTCGTTGAAATAGTCACCTTTCCAATGCGTGGCTGAAGGATTCCAAGACTGGCCTTAATCAGTGTCGTCTTAGCTGCCCCATTCTCCCCTGTCAAGGTAACAAATTCCCCACTATCAACACTATAATTGATATGTTCAAGAACGGGCTCCTTATCATAATAGAAGGATAAATCCTCTACCGTAATATATCTCATTATTTGATTTCTCCTACTAAAGCAGTCAAAAACCGCTGAATAACTTTTTGTTCATTTGGAGTAAACTGAGTCGCCACTTGTTCATAGGTTAAAAGTGTATGCTCATGGTGATGATGGTGCTCCTCAGCGATTGGACGAGCCAAATCAGTCAACTGATAAAAAATCACACGCGCATCCTTAGGATCTTTAGATGTTTCCAACATTCCTTCCTTGACCAAAGACTTAATGGCCTTGGTAACTGCCGCCTGACTGACATTGAGGCGACGGGCCAACTCTGAATTTGTTAAAGATTCCTCTGACAAGAGCATGAGAATGTGCTCCTGAGTATTGGTCAGGGCCACCTCGCTAGTACAATGACCTATTAGGATTTCATGCTGATTTTCCGCCTGCAAAATCACCTCATTTAAAAAGGCATCGATATCCTTCGCTAGCTGTCTCATATCTGACTCCTTTCCTTTTGGACTTCTCTTTATTTTAAGAGAAAAATACTATTCTTTGATATTTTATTTACCAGTTAATTATATCACAAGCAAAAAAAGAGTCAAGAAAAAACGTGAAAACTAGTTTCGGCTCTATAATATTTGTAGTGGGTAAATCCCCTATGGATATTATGGAGCCTATTTTGTTGTAGAAAAAAAGGGCTCTATAATATTTGTAGTGGGTAAATCCCCTATGGATATTATGGAACCTATTTTGTTGGGTTCTATAATATTTGTAGTGGGTAAATCCCCTATGGATATTATGGAGCCTATTTTGTTGTAGAAAAAAAGTCCCATAAGATCTATAATGAAAAGCGACAAAACAACTCATTAGAAAGATTCATAT
>NZ_WIJO01000045.1:0-17686 GCF_009496205.1 Streptococcus mitis | reverse complement strand
ATTAGGGTCTTTGATATCGAGTAGTTTTGTGATAAAATGTAATTGTTCCATATGAATCTTTCTAATGAGTTGTTTAGTCGCTTTTCATTATAGGTCATATGGAACTTTTTTTCTACAACAAAATAGGCTCCATAATATCTATAGGGGATTTACCCACTACAAATATTATAGAGCCATAAGAAATTGAAACCGAGGAAATCCTCGGTTTTTAGGTGACATTTTTACGAAAAATCGGTAAATTTGAGCATAATATCTTGTAAAAAATTCTAAAATCCTTTAAAATAAAAGAGTTGGAGGAATTTATGAATGTAAATCAGATTGTACGGATTATTCCTACTTTAAAAGTTAATAATAGAAAATTAAATGAAACATTTTATATAGAGACCCTTGGCATGAAGGCCTTGTTAGAAGAATCAGCCTTTCTATCACTAGGTGATCAAACAGGTCTAGAGAAGCTGGTTTTAGAAGAAGCTCCAAGTATGCGCACTCGTAAGGTAGAGGGAAGAAAAAAACTAGCTAGATTGATTGTCAAGGTGGAAAATCCCTTAGAAATTGAAGGGATCTTATCTAAAACAGATTCGATTCATCGATTATATAAAGGTCAAAATGGCTACGCTTTTGAAATTTACTCTCCAGAAGATGATTTGATTTTGATTCATGCGGAAGATGATAGAGCAAGTCTAGTAGAAGTAGGAGAAAAGCCTGAGTTTCAAACAGATCTGGAGTCAATTTCTTTAAGTAAATTTGAGATTTCTATGGAATTACATTTTCCCACTGATATCGAAAGTTTCTTGGGAGTATCTGAAATTGGGGTGTCACTTGATTTTATCCCAGCTCAGGGTCAGGATCTGACTGTGGACAATACGGTTACTTGGGACTTATCTATGCTCAAGTTCTTGGTCAATGAACTAGATATAGCAAGTCTTCGCAAGAAATTTGAGTCTACCGTATATTTTATTCCTAAGTCTGAAAAATTCTTCCTTGGTAAAGATAGAAATAATGTTGAATTGTGGTTTGAAGAAGTATGAAGTGGACCAAGATTATTAAAAAAATAGAAGAACAAATCGAGGCAGGGATCTATCCCGGAGCCTCTTTTGCGTATTTTAAGGACAATCAATGGACGGAGTTCTATTTAGGCCAGAGTGACCCAGAGCATGGCTTGGATACTGAGCCAGGATTAGTTTATGATCTAGCTAGTGTCAGCAAGGTTGTTGGGGTTGGTACCGTTTTCACCTTCTTGTGGGAAAAAGGTCAATTAGATATTGACAGACCGGTAACCGATTTTTTACCTGAAAGTGATTATCCAGACATCACTATTCGTCAGCTCTTAACTCACGCTACAGACCTTGATCCGTTTATTCCCAATCGTGATCTTTTAACAGATTCAGAATTAAAGGAAGCTATGTTTCATCTCAATAGACGAAATCAGCCAGCCTTTCTTTATTCGGATGTTCATTTTTTGCTTTTGGGCATTATTTTGGAAAGAATCTTCGATCAAGACTTGGATGTGATTTTACAGGAGCAAGTCTGGGAACCTTGGGAGATGAATGAAACCCAGTTTGGGCCTGTTGAGCTTGCTGTTCCAACAGTCAGAGGTGTAGAGGCAGGCATCGTGCATGATCCCAAGGCTCGTCTCTTGGGGAGAGATGCTGGGAGTGCTGGCTTGTTTTCGACTGTAAAGGATTTACAAATCTTTTTGCAGCACTATTTAAAGGATGATTTGGCAAGAGACTTGAGTCAAAATTTTTCTCCTTTGGATGACAAGGAACGTTCTTTGGCATGGAATTTGGAAGGAGATTGGCTAGACCATACGGGCTATACAGGTACCTTTATCATGTGGAATCGTCAGAAGCAAGAAGCGGTCATTTTCCTATCGAATCGTACCTATGAAAAGGATGAGCGTGCTCAATGGATTTTAGATCGTAATCAAGTGATGGACTTGATTCGCAAAGAAGAGTAAGGAGAGACATGTCAAACATTTTAAAAGGGACTTTATTAACAGTTGTGGCTGGTATTGCTTGGGGCTTGTCAGGAACGAGTGGCCAATACCTGATGGCACACGGAATTTCGGCTCTGGTTTTGACCAACTTACGTCTTTTAATCGCTGGTGGAATTCTCATGCTCTTGGCTTATGCTACTGCAAAGGATAAAATGCTGGCCTTTTTAAAGGATAGAAAGAGTTTGCTGTCTCTTCTCATTTTTGCTCTAATTGGTCTTTTTCTCAACCAGTTTGCCTATCTAACTGCTATTCAGGAAACCAATGCAGGAACAGCGACTGTGCTTCAGTATGTTTGTCCTGTCGGGATTTTGATTTATAGCTGTATCAAGGATAAGGTGGCGCCGACACTGGGAGAGATTGTTTCTATCATATTAGCTATCGGAGGAACCTTCCTGATCGCAACACATGGGCAGTTGGACCAGTTATCTATGACACCTGCAGGTCTGTTCTGGGGTCTCTTTTCTGCTCTGACTTACGCACTTTATATCATTTTGCCCATAGCCTTAATTAAGAAGTGGGGGAGCAGTTTGGTCATTGGTGTGGGAATGGTCATAGCTGGTTTGGTCGCCCTTCCTTTTACAGGGGTTCTACAGACTGCTATCTCAACTAGTCTTGATTTTCTCCTCGCTTTTGCGGGTATTATCCTTATCGGGACTGTCTTTGCCTATACAGCCTTCTTAAAGGGAGCCAGTTTGATTGGACCAGTTAAGTCAAGCTTGTTGGCTTCAATTGAGCCAATTTCAGCGGTTTTCTTTGCTTTCCTAATTATGAATGAACAATTTTATCCCATTGATTTTCTTGGCATGGCAATGATTTTAATTGCAGTAACTCTGATTTCTTTGAAAGATTTATTGTTAGAGAAATAAACAAAAAATGAAAGTAGATGATAGCCACTCTTAAAGAGGGGTTATTTTTACTAGTAAACGTCTTTAAATCTAAATGAATTAATGAAATTTTATAAAAGTTTAAGCCTTTTTTCTTAAAATATTTATATGAGTATAGAATACCTGGAGAAAATATGAATATTTTTAAAAAAATACATCCATCTAAACCTCAAAAATACTTGAGATGGTTTGACATTGTGATTATTACGATCATAATGTTTGGTCAGTCTATAATTCGTTCAACTGAGCTATTTTTAGCAAATACGTTTCCAACGGGTGCATCAAGTACAGTAGGGACAGTTAGACAGGCTGCAAGCGAAGGTGCGGCTTATTTTAGTAATTTTACCCTGCAAGCTATATTACTGACTGTGACCTTACTCTATCTTTTGATTCGAAATTATGATTTTAAACAGCTTCCTATTCGCTGGAATTGGTCCATTATCTTTTGGGTTCCATTTATATTTGCTTTAGTGGGATTGTTTGGAGACTTGGTTACAACTCTCACTGGTAAATACAATTACTTTAATCCAGACCTTTTTGCCTATATAGATTTCACGCAAATAATAGGGAAGTTCTTAGCTCTCAGCCCGATAGCGATTGCCTATGCCTTGCTAAATGGATTTTATGAAGAGTTTTTCTTTCTAGGTTTGTTAACTTCAGTGAAGGAAAAACACAAGTGGTTGATTTTGATTTATTCTACTAGTATTCGTATTTCCTTCCACACCTATCAAGGATTAGTATGGGCTTTGGTAATCGGTGTAGTTTATGGCTTATTCTATTATTTCTTATACAAATATAAAATTAAAAATCTCCTTCCATTATTTCTCATGCATGCTTTAGCAGATATGTTTGGTTCTAGCCTGATCTATCTATTGGTTGCTTGGGGGACTTAAAAATTAGAAAAGTCCACTCAGTTGTCTGAGCGGACTTTTTGTGTCAAGACGTTTAGTCTTTATTTTCATATGGCAAGATTAAGTTCAAGATGATTCCTGTCATGGCTGATAGGGCAGTTCCTGAAAGGGTAACTGGACCAAGTTTAAGGATAGCTCCTCCAAGTCCAAGGACTAACATAGCACTTGCGATGATTAGGTTACGCATTTGAGCAAAATCAACACGTTCTTTAATCAAGACTTTCAAACCGTTGCTGGCGATAACTCCATAGAGAAGGATTGACATACCACCAAGTACAGCGTTTGGAATGGTTGAAATCAAGGCAGTGAATTTACCAAGGAAGCTAAGGGCAATCGCGATAAAGGCAGCGTTACGGATAACTGAGACAGAAGCGATACGAGTCATACCGATAACCCCTGTATTTTCTCCGTAAGTTGTATTGGCTGGTCCACCAAGGAAGGCAGAAACTGAAGTTGCGATACCGTCACCAAGAAGAGTACGGTGAAGACCTGGTTCTTTCAAGAATTGACGGCCACAGATTTGACCCAAAACAGTATGGTCTCCGATGTGTTCAGAGATTGTTACGATAGCGATTGGCAAGATAGCGATGGTTTCTGGACCGAAGTAAAGATTGTATTCTTTAAAGGCACCACCTGTGCTAAATGGCAAGTAGAAACCAGGAATCTCGAACCAGTTAGCTTTTAGAACTGGTGTAAAATCAACCAAGCCAAGAGTTAGTGCGAAGAGGTAACCACCGATAATGGCAAAGAGGAATGGAATGATTCGTAGGAAGCCTTTTCCTTTTGTATTGATAAAGGCAGCAATCAAGAAAGTAACAACTGCTACAAGAGCATTTTTCCAATTCCCGTCAGCTACAAGACCAGCGTTAGTAACTGCTGAGCCTGCAAGTCCAAGACCGATAACGATGATCATAGGTCCGATGATGATTGGTGGCAAGAGTTTATCAATCCATTTTGTACCTGCAAAACGAACACCAGCAGCCACAAGGACATAGACCAAACCAGTCAAGATAACCCCTGTTTGAGCAGCAGATACGTCACCACCCATTTCTTTCATAGCAAGTGACATTGCTGTGATAAAGGCGAATGATGATCCTAGATAAACTGGAACTCTAAAACCAGTTGAAATCATATAGATGAGTGTCCCAACACCTGAAGCAAAAAGGGCAACAGATACAGGCATTCCCAAAATCAATGGTACCAAGATGGTCGCACCAAACATGGCGAAAACATGTTGGAAGCTAAGGAGAATTCCTTTTCCAGCCGAAGGACGTTGGTCAACGTCTAGCAACAAATCAACAGTTGATTCTTGTTTCATATAAACCTCACTTTTGGGCATCAAAAAAGAGCCCATTATTTTACAGCAATAGGCCCTCAGAGTAAGACTTCTCTAAAATCTAGACTTTAAAGAATTTCAAGTATTTCTGCGTCTTCGTCACCTCACGGGATGACATTAAAAACCTTTGCTTGTGATAGTATAGCAGAAATTCCGAACTTTGTAAACATTTTTTACTAAAAAATTTAAAGCGGGCGTTTGTTGGGCATGCCAGCCTTTCTTGGATATTTATTTGGTGTTTCTTTTTTCTTTTCCACCACTGTGATATAACGCGGATCTCCATTTGGTAGGGCGTAGCTGAGATTGTCTTCGACTTTACTGAAGAGGAGGTTAAGGGCATTCTTAGCTTCTAATAATTCTTCAGGCGCATTGCTAGCCTTGAGTGCCAATAGTTTTCCGCCAACTTTAAGGTAGGGAATAGTTAATTCAGATAGGACTTGCATACGGGCAACCGCACGAGCCGTTACAAAATCATATTGAGAACGGAAGTTTTTGTCTTGGGCAAAATCTTCGGCACGTCCATGGTAGAAATGAACACCGTCCAAATCCAGTTCTTGAGCCAAAAGTTGGAGGAAGTTGATGCGCTTGTTTAGCGAATCAATGATGGTCACATCTAACTGAGGATAGAGGATTTTCATTGGTAGACTAGGAAATCCTGCCCCAGCTCCAATATCAAGAAGTTTGATAGTTTCGTTGGGAATCAAGCCTTGTAGAATGGGTGCAATCGAATCGTAAAAATGTTTGAGATAAACTTCATCCTTGTCCGTAATGGCTGTTAAATTAATCTTTTCATTCCACTCGACCAAGAGTTCAAAATAACGTTCAAATTGTTTTTTTTGCTGGACCGAAAGTGGAAGATTCTGCTCGACAAGCAAGTTGTAAAATGTTTCTGGTTTCATAGTTATTTCCTTCTTTAGTATCATCTTATTTTACCACAATCATTAAAAATTTGATATACTGGTACTAATCTAAAAGCAGAAAGGACTTATATAATGACTTGGATTATTCTTGGAGTTTTAGCTCTTATTGTTATTTTTGTGATTGTTAGCTATAACGGTTTGGTTAAGAATCGTATGCAAACAAAGGAGGCTTGGAGTCAGATTGATGTTCAGTTGAAACGTCGAAATGATCTCTTGCCAAACTTGATTGAGACTGTAAAAGGTTATGCCAAATATGAAGGTTCTACCCTTGAAAAGGTGGCAGAACTACGTAATCAGGTGGCGGCAGCGACTTCACCAGCAGAAGCTATGAAAGCTAGTGATGCCCTTACTCGTCAGGTTTCAGGTATTTTTGCAGTTGCAGAAAGCTATCCAGATTTGAAAGCTAGTGCAAACTTTGTTAAATTGCAAGAGGAGTTGACAAACACAGAAAATAAAATTTCTTACTCTCGTCAACTCTACAACAGTGTTGTCAGCAACTACAATGTAAAATTAGAAACTTTCCCAAGCAATATTATCGCTGGAATGTTTGGATTTAAAGCAGCAGATTTCCTTCAAACTCCAGAAGAGGAAAAGGCAGTTCCTAAAGTTGATTTTAGCGGTTTAGGTGACTAAGATGTTGTTTGATCAAATTGCAAGCAATAAACGAAAAACGTGGATTTTGTTGATGGTATTTTTCCTACTTTTAGCTCTTGTTGGCTATGCGGTTGGTTACCTCTTTATGCGATCTGGGCTTGGTGGTTTGGTTATCGCACTGATTATCGGCTTTATCTATGCCTTGTCCATGATTTTTCAATCGACAGAGATTGTCATGTCCATGAATGGGGCGCGTGAGGTTGATGAGCAAACAGCACCAGACCTCTACCATGTAGTAGAAGATATGGCTATGGTGGCTCAAATTCCTATGCCTCGTGTTTTCATCATTGATGATCCTGCCTTAAATGCCTTTGCGACAGGTTCTAACCCTCAAAACGCAGCGGTTGCTGCGACGTCAGGTCTCCTAGCTATCATGAATCGTGAAGAACTAGAAGCTGTTATGGGACATGAAGTCAGTCATATTCGTAATTACGATATCCGCATTTCGACTATTGCTGTTGCCCTTGCTAGTGCTATCACCATGCTTTCTAGTATGGCAGGTCGTATGATGTGGTGGGGTGGAGCAGGTCGCAGACGAAGTGACGATGATAGAGATGGAAATGGTCTTGAAATCATTATGCTAGTGGTTTCACTACTAGCTATTGTACTGGCACCTCTCGCTGCAACTTTGGTGCAACTAGCTATTTCTCGCCAGAGGGAATTTCTAGCTGATGCTTCCAGTGTCGAGTTGACCCGCAATCCTCAAGGGATGATTAATGCTCTACGTAAGTTGGATAATAGTAAACCGATGAGTCGTCCTGTCGATGATGCCAGCAGTGCACTTTATATCAATGATCCTAAGAAAGGTGGAGGGTTCCAAAAACTCTTTTATACCCACCCACCTATCTCAGAACGGATTGAACGTTTAAAACATATGTAAAATGAATCCAGAGACGACCTCTGGATTTTTGCTATGTTGCAAATTTATAAATCTTGTAAATCAACTGCTTCTAATCCTTTTTCTGTTAAGCGATAGATGATTGAACAGACCTCTTTTAAGAAACGACGGTCATGCGAAACAGTGATGAGACCGCCTGGATAGGTGGCAAAGAGTTTCCTGATGTGGGGTTGAGAAGTTGGAGAAAAATTTCGTGTGGGTTCATCCAGCAGAAGAAAGTTTGGTTTGCGCAAGACTAAATCCAAAAGCAGGAGTTTTCCCTGTTGACCGCCAGATAAGGAGAGAATTTGATGCTGCATTTCTGGATAACTGAAATTGAGACTGGCTAAGTGAGATTGGATTTTCTGTAGTTCCTCTTTTTCCCCAGTTTGACTTAGATAGGCTATTGGTGATAAATCCAATTTCAGTTTTTTGTGGTAATCTTGTGGCATATAACCAAGTGAAATCTCTCTTTTTTGACTTAGCAGTTGTTGCAACTTTACTAACAGAGTTGATTTCCCCATACCATTTGGGCCTATGAGACCGATTTTTTCTTGTCCACGGACAGTTAGTTGTAGTTTTTGAACCAAAACTTGGTCGCCAATGGACAAATTTTCTTTTTCCAGTTGGATTAAGACTTTAGAAGCCGGTAATGGTTGGATGTCTGAGAAGAAAAGTCTGATTTCTTCCTCTTCAAGTGGCTTTTGGGTCATGGACTGAGCTGTCTTTTCAAAGCGTTTTTCTTGAGAGAGGACATTTTTCATCTTTTTAGCCAATAGGCGACCGGCAGTACTGTCTTTGGTAGCTCGAAGCGCAGTTTCTACATTTTGCTTGACTCGCCGATGTTTTTCCATGGTTTTATCGTAGGCTCTTTGGTCGTTAGCAGCTTGCTGGCTTTGTCTGACAAAATTAGCCTTTCTCTGCTCACTATAGTGATCATAGTCTAAATGCTCTACTAGCGTTTCTGCTTCTTTCCGGTGCTTGACCAGTCGCAAGTGGACAATGGTATCAGCCGTTTCAGAAAGAAAGTCTTCATCATGGGAAATGAAAATAACGGTTTGCCGAATCTTTCGAATCTGACCTTTTAGCCAATCAACCGTCTCAAGGTCTAGGTCATTTGAAGGTTCATCTAAAAATAAAATCTCAAAGGGTTTGGCTAACTCATGGATGAGCTGAATTTTCAAAGCTTCGCCACCCGAGAGGCTCCCAATATCTTGGTCACTAGCAAAGCGATCACTATCAAAATGCAGCTCCTCAGCCAAACGATAGAGTATACTGTAGTCTAAATCAATAGAATCTAAAAAGAAGTAGTCGTGTAGAGATTGTTTTTTCAGCTCCTCGGGGACTTTTTGAGGAATGTAAGCCAGTGACTGAATGTCAGACTGGATGTCTCCCTTGATAGTGAAATCAGGTAAAGCTTTCCCCATTAAAGTTTTAAGTAAGGTTGATTTGCCATTTCCTTCCTCTCCAATAATAGCTACTTTTTCCCCGTCTTGGATAGTCATGGTTAGGTCAGATACAAGATCTCGTAGATCTTTGTTTTGAGTGATGGTTAGATGATTGATTTTTATCATATTGTTGCCCTTTCTAGAATGTCGATAATGCATAATAAAAAGCTCTACTTTACCTAGTAGAGCCAAAGTTTATGTCAAAAAAACTCTATTAATACTCTTCGAAAATCTCTTCAAACCACGTCAGCGTCGCCTTACCGTATATATGTGACTGACGAAGTCAGTCTTATCTACAACCTCAAAACAGTGTTTTGAGCAGCTTGCGGCTAGCTTCCTAGTTTGCTCTTTGATTTTCATTGAGTATAAAATGCCAGAAAAAGAGCATAAAAGAGCACACAAAAAGAGACAAAAACAGAATCTACTAAATAAAGGTTCTTTATTTGATAGACTTAGTTGTTCATGTCTCCCTTACCTCCGAGTATTAGTACCTCTATCCTATACCTTTCAGGATATTTTGTCAACAGAAAACTGACAATTCTAATCTCTAAAATCCAAAAACAGGTCCATAAAGAGTTAGTACGTGTTTGACATGCTCGTAATGGAATTTATCATAGTTTCGCCAAGCAGTACGAGCTTGATCGTTCAGTTTTAGGCTACCGAGACCTATCAGAAGACTGGTACGTTGGTAAAATTTCTCAAGGTCAATTAAGATACTGTTGTTCAACTTTTCCGCTTTTTTGAGCTCTTGCAGAGTAGTATTTAGCAGATCTTGCAGTCGAATATCATCTGCCGTACCCTGTTTGCAGCTTTGGAAACTTTTATTTAACTCGGATAGGAGTTGGGTTGCATTAGTAATGAGTTCTTTGTCTTCCATGTGAGCATCCTCCTTGCTCTGATGTATTATTGCCTATAGTATAGCACTAAAAAACAAAAATGTCATAGTAAATATGTTAAAAAATCGAATTTTAATTATAAAGTTTGGTGGGCTGATTTGTAGGCTTTTCATGGTATAATCAAGAGAGTAAATCTTTATGGAGGAAGTATGAAATTAAATATTCAAGAAATTCGTAAGCAGTCTGAAGGCTTGCATTTTGAACAAACGTTAGACCTAGCCGTAGACCTGCGTGCACGTAATCAAGAAATTTTAGATGTAAAAGATATCCTTGCAGTTGGGAAAGTACAGTACGAAGATAGTATGTATTTCTTAGATTATCAACTATCTTATACCATTGTTCTTGCTTCAAGTCGCAGTATGGAGCCAGTTGAGTTGGCTGAATCTTATCCAGTCACAGAAGTTTTCATGGAAGGCGCAACCAACCAGCTAGATCAGGAAGTTTTAGACGATGATTTGGTCTTGCCTATCAAAAATGGAGAACTTGACCTTGCTGAGAGCGTGTCAGACAATATCCTACTAAACATTCCTATTAAGGTTTTGACGGCTGAAGAAGAAGCTGGTAAAGGTTTTGTGTCAGGAAATGACTGGCAAATCATGACAGAGGAAGAATACCAAGCCCAACAGGCAGTTAAGAAAGAAGAAAACAGTCCTTTTGCTGGCTTACAAGGACTATTTGATGGAGACGAATAATGGTTTTATCAAAAAAACGAGCACGAAAAGTGCTAGAAGAAATCATTGCTCTGTTTCCAGATGCCAAGCCCAGTCTTGATTTTACCAATCATTTTGAACTCTTGGTTGCGGTCATGTTGTCAGCTCAGACAACGGATGCAGCGGTAAATAAGGCCACACCAGGTCTCTTTGCTGCCTTTCCAACGCCACAAGCCATGTCTGTTGCGACAGAGGGTGAGATTGCTTCACACATTTCTCATCTAGGACTGTATCGGAATAAGGCTAAATTCCTAAAAAAATGTGCTCAACAGTTACTAGACGACTTTGATGGTCAAGTTCCTCAAACACGTGAGGAATTGGAGAGTTTAGCAGGTGTTGGTCGCAAGACTGCCAATGTTGTCATGAGTGTGGGCTTTGGAATTCCAGCCTTTGCAGTAGACACTCATGTGGAGCGTATTTGCAAACACCATGATATCGTCAAAAAATCAGCAACACCACTTGAGGTGGAAAAGCGGATCATGGATATCTTGCCGCCGGAGCAGTGGCTAGCAGCCCATCAGGCTATGATTTATTTTGGAAGAGCCATTTGTCATCCTAAAAATCCAGAGTGTGACCAGTACCCACAGTTATATGATTTTAGCAATTTATAAGATGGGAGCTCAAAAGTTTTTGCTTGATTTTAGGTCTGTTTTGTGCTATAGTATTTGATAACTAAATATTCCTTTAAACCTGTCCCGTGAGGCAGGCAAGGAGCGTGATAAAGTAGAAGGGTGGAGTCTATACTGTTTGCAGTAGGGCTTACTTAGCTATACATTTCAAGTCTCCTTGTTTAAGGAGACTTTTCTTTTTGGAGGTTTGTCATGAAGACAAAAGAAGTTGTAGACGAATTGACCGTCAAACGGGCGATTACGCGTATTACTTACGAGATTATCGAACGCAACAAAGATTTGAATAAAATCGTCTTGGCTGGTATTAAAACTCGTGGTGTCTTTATCGCCCACCGTATCCAAGAACGTTTGGAGCAACTAGAAAATCTTTCAGTTCCTGTTGTGGAATTGGATACTAAACCTTTCCGTGATGATATTAAAAGTGGAGAAGATACTTCTTTGATCTCTGTTGATGTGACAGGCCGTGAAGTTATCTTGGTGGACGATGTGCTTTATACAGGCCGTACTATCCGTGCTGCTATTGATAATATTGTAGGTCATGGCCGTCCTGCGCGTGTGAGTTTAGCAGTTCTAGTCGATCGTGGACATAGAGAATTGCCAATCCGTCCAGATTACGTTGGAAAAAATATCCCAACTAGTCGTTCTGAAGAAATCATCGTAGAGATGGCAGAACTTGATGGCCAAGACAGAGTTCTGATTACTGAAGAAGCTTAGAAAGCTAAAGGAGTAGCCATGTCAGAAAATCAACAAGCATTGAACCATGTGGTGTCCATGGAAGACCTCACTGTCGATCAAGTGATGAAATTGATCAAACGAGGGATTGAGTTTAAAAACGGAGCTCAGCTTCCTTATGAAGACCATCCGATTGTTTCCAATCTTTTCTTTGAGGATTCTACACGGACGCATAAGTCCTTTGAAGTGGCAGAGATTAAACTGGGGCTGGAACGACTTGACTTTGATGTGAAGACCAGCTCGGTCAATAAGGGTGAAACACTTTATGATACTATCTTGACTCTGTCTGCCTTAGGAGTGGATGTCTGTGTGATTCGTCACCCAGAGGTCGACTACTACAGAGAGTTGATTGCTAGTCCGACGATTACGACTTCCATCATCAATGGTGGAGATGGTTCGGGACAACACCCTAGCCAGAGCTTGCTGGATTTGATGACCATTTATGAGGAATTTGGTCACTTTGAGGGGCTCAAGGTTGCGATTGCAGGTGACTTGGACCACTCACGCGTTGCCAAATCTAATATGCAGATTTTGAAACGCTTGGGAGCTGAACTTTACTTTGCTGGACCTGAGGAATGGAGAAGTCAAGAGTTTGCAGACTATGGACAGTTTGTAACTATTGATGAAATTATTGATCAGGTGGATGTCATGATGTTTCTCCGTGTGCAACATGAACGCCATGATAGTGGAGCTGTCTTTTCCAAAGAAGACTACCATGCCCAACATGGCTTGACTCAAGAACGTTATGATCGCTTGAAAGAAACAGCAATCCTCATGCACCCAGCTCCAGTCAACCGTGATGTAGAAATCGCAGACCACTTGGTTGAAGCACCAAAATCACGGATTGTCCAACAAATGACCAATGGTGTCTTTGTTCGAATGGCAATCTTAGAATCCGTACTGGCGAGTAGAAACGCCAACTAAAACACAAGACGTTAAAAGACGCCAGTGAGCGTCCACGAGAGGTGAAAATATGACAAAAAGACTTCTAGTATTAGAAGATGGCACAGTTTTTGAAGGCAAAGCCTTCGGAGCAGATATTGATGTTACAGGCGAAATCGTCTTTAATACAGGCATGACCGGCTACCAAGAATCCATTACAGACCAGTCTTATAATGGACAAATCTTGACCTTTACTTATCCTTTGGTAGGAAATTATGGAATCAACCGTGATGATTACGAATCCATTATTCCAACTTGTAAGGGAGTCGTTGTTTTTGAAGAAGCGCGTAGAGCAAGTAACTGGCGTAATCAAATGACCTTGGATGAATTTTTGAAAGCCAAGAAAATTCCTGGTATTTCAGGAATTGATACGCGTGCCCTCACCAAGATTATCCGTAAGCATGGTACTATGCGTGCAACCTTGACCCATGTTGGGGACAGCATGGATCATGTGACGGACCAGCTCCAAGCGACAGTCTTGCCGACAGACAATATCAAGCAGGTTTCTACTAAAACTTCCTATCCAGCTCCAGGAGTTGGTTTGAGTGTTGTCTTGGTGGACTTTGGTCTCAAGCATTCAATTTTACGTGAACTTTCTAAACGCAACTGTAATGTGACGGTTGTTCCGTATTCGACAACGGCTGAAGAAATTCTCCATCTCAATCCTGACGGAGTGATGTTGTCAAACGGTCCAGGTAACCCAGAAGATGTTCCACAGGCACTGGATATGATTCGTGGTGTGCAAGGAAAAATTCCAATCTTTGGTATCTGTATGGGGCACCAACTCTTTGCAATGGCAAATGGTGCTAAGACCTACAAGATGAAGTTTGGTCACCGTGGATTTAACCATGCGGTACGTGAAATTGCTACAGGACGTGTGGATTTTACAAGTCAAAACCATGGTTATGCAGTTAGCCGTGAGGATTTGCCAGAGCATTTGATCATTACCCACGAAGAAATCAATGACAAGTCAGTTGAAGGTGTGCGTCACAGATACCAACCTGCTTTCTCTGTTCAATACCATCCAGACGCAGCCCCTGGTCCACACGACGCTAGCTACCTATTTGATGAGTTTATCGAGATGATGGAAGCTTTTAAACAATCAAACTAAGAACGAGTAAAAGCTCGTCGGAGAATTTATTTAATGGCAACCTGAGAGTTGCCGAATAGAAAGGAGAAGATACATTGTTCGCGGAAGTGAACACGCCCTAAGAACTGTGTGAAAAAGATAAACATCGTCTTGACGCTGAAGGCGTCTGCACCGAGTTTCCTATTTTCGCTGTGTTCTTTACGGGCTTTGTATCATAAACTATGCCTAAACGTACTGATATTCAAAAAATTATGGTGATTGGTTCTGGTCCGATTATTATTGGTCAAGCTGCTGAGTTTGACTACGCTGGGACCCAGGCTTGCTTGTCTTTGAAAGAGGAAGGTTATGAGGTTGTTTTGGTTAACTCAAATCCTGCAACTATCATGACGGACAAGGAAATTGCTGATAAGGTTTATATTGAACCGATTACACTTGAGTTTGTGACACGAATTCTTCGCAAGGAACGTCCAGATGCCTTGCTACCAACACTCGGTGGTCAGACAGGTCTCAACATGGCCATGGAATTATCTAAAAATGGTATCCTTGATGAGCTTGGTGTTGAACTTCTGGGAACTAAATTATCTGCTATTGACCAAGCGGAGGATCGTGACCTCTTTAAACAATTGATGGAAGAATTGGAACAACCCATTCCAGAATCTGAAATTGTAAACACTGTTGAAGAAGCTGTTGCCTTTGCAGCAACAATTGGCTACCCAGTCATCGTTCGTCCAGCCTTTACACTTGGTGGTACTGGTGGTGGAATGTGTGCTAATGAGGAAGAATTGCGTGAAATCGCTGAAAATGGATTGAAATTGTCACCTGTGACCCAATGTTTGATTGAACGTTCGATTGCAGGTTTCAAGGAAATCGAATACGAAGTTATGCGTGACTCAGCTGACAATGCCCTCGTTGTTTGTAACATGGAAAACTTTGACCCAGTGGGGATTCACACAGGGGATTCCATTGTATTTGCCCCTGCCCAAACCATGTCAGACTATGAAAACCAAATGCTTCGTGACGCTAGCTTGAGTATTATCCGTGCTCTCAAGATTGAAGGTGGGTGTAACGTTCAGCTAGCCCTTGATCCGCATAGCTTCAAATACTATGTCATCGAAGTAAACCCCCGTGTATCACGTTCTTCAGCCCTTGCCTCTAAAGCGACAGGTTATCCAATTGCCAAATTGGCTGCTAAGATTGCAGTAGGTTTGACCTTAGATGAGGTGATCAACCCAGTCACAGGTTCAACCTATGCCATGTTTGAGCCAGCCCTTGACTACGTTGTTGCCAAGATTCCACGTTTCCCATTTGACAAGTTTGAAAAGGGTGAGCGTCGTCTTGGTACTCAGATGAAGGCGACTGGGGAAGTCATGGCGATTGGTCGTAACATCGAGGAATCTCTCCTTAAAGCTTGTCGCTCCCTTGAAATTGGGGTGCACCACAATGAAATGCCTGAACTTGCAGAGGTTTCTGATGATTCCTTGATTGAAAAAGTAGTCAAAGCCCAGGATGACCGTCTCTTCTACGTATCAGAAGCAATTCGTCGTGGTTACACACCAGAAGAAATTGCTGAGCTTACAAAAATCGATATTTTTTATCTCGATAAACTCTTGCATATCTTTGAAATTGAGCAAGAATTGGGTGCCCATCCACAAGATCTAGAAGTCTTGAAAACAGCTAAACTTAATGGCTTCTCAGACCGTAAGATTGCTGAACTCTGGAATACTACAGCTGACCAAGTTCGCCAGCTTCGTTTGGAAAACAAGATTGTCCCAGTCTACAAGATGGTAGATACTTGTGCGGCAGAATTTGACTCTGAAACACCATATTTCTATTCAACCTATGGATGGGAAAATGAATCTATCAAGTCTGATAAGGAATCTGTACTAGTCCTAGGTTCTGGTCCAATCCGTATAGGTCAAGGTGTTGAGTTTGACTACGCAACTGTTCACTCGGTTAAGGCTATTCAAGCGGCTGGCTATGAAGCCATCATCATGAACTCAAACCCAGAGACCGTTTCAACAGACTTCTCTGTATCAGACAAGCTTTACTTTGAGCCATTGACATTCGAAGATGTTATGAATGTCATCGACTTGGAGCAACCAAAAGGGGTTATCGTTCAGTTTGGTGGTCAAACAGCTATCAACCTAGCTGAGCCATTGGCTAAAGCAGGTGTGACTATTCTTGGTACGCAAGTAGCTGACCTAGACCGTGCGGAAGACCGTGACCTCTTCGAGCAAGCTCTAAAAGATTTGGATATTCCACAGCCACCAGGACAAACGGCTACCAATGAAGAAGAAGCAGTTCTTGCAGCTCGCAAGATTGGCTTCCCAGTTCTTGTCCGCCCATCTTATGTACTTGGTGGACGTGCCATGGAAATCGTTGAAAACGAAGAAGACCTTCGTTCTTATATGCGTACTGCGGTTAAGGCAAGTCCAGACCACCCTGTTCTTGTTGACTCTTATATCGTCGGACAAGAGTGTGAAGTCGATGCCATTTCAGACGGACAAAATGTCCTCATCCCAGGTATCATGGAGCATATTGAACGTGCTGGTGTCCACTCAGGTGACTCAATGGCCGTTTACCCACCGCAAACCTTGTCGCAAAAGGTGCAAGAAACAATCGCAGACTATACTAAACGCCTAGCAATCGGTCTTAACTGCCTTGGAATGATGAACATCCAGTTTGTCATCAAGGATGAAAAAGTCTATGTTATTGAGGTCAATCCACGTGCTAGCCGTACGGTGCCATTCCTTTCTAAGGTAACCAATATCCCTATGGCTCAAGTAGCAACCAAGCTCATTCTTGGTCAAAAACTTGAAGAACTTGGCTACCAAGATGGACTTTACCCTGAAAGTACCCGCGTTCATATCAAGGCACCTGTCTTCTCCTTTACCAAACTAGCTAAGGTAGACAGCTTACTTGGTCCTGAAATGAAGTCAACAGGGGAAGTTATGGGTTCTGATACGACTTTAGAAAAAGCTCTCTATAAGGCTTTTGAAGCTTCTTACTTACACTTGCCAACTTTTGGTAACGTTGTATTTACCATCGCTGATGATGCCAAAGAAGAAGCCTTGGACTTGGCTCGTCGTTTCCAAAATATTGGCTATGGAATCCTCGCGACAGAAGGAACAGCAGCCTTCTTTGCCAGTCATGGATTGCAAGCCCAACCTGTTGGTAAGATTGGTGATGACGATAAGGATATTCCAAGTTTTGTTCGCAAAGGAAGAATTCAAGCTATCATTAATACAGTTGGAACAAAACGAACTGCTGACGAAGATGGAGAGCAAATTCGCCGTTCAGCTATTGAACACGGAGTGCCCCTCTTCACAGCCCTAGATACAGCTAACGCCATGCTCAAAGTATTGGAAAGCCGTAGTTTTGTCACAGAAGCGATCTAGTTTAGAAAGAATTTTCACAGTTCAAAAGCCAGTGTCAGAAAACGCTGACTTTTGAAATACTGGTGTTGCTTATTTCAACTATTATGCTTTCCTGAAGAATCATTCCAAAATGTGATGTAATAAGAATAAATTGGGCTCTTTGTCAACTGTAGTGGGTTGAAGAAAAGCTAAGCTCGAGAAAGGACAAAATTTGCCCTTTCTTTTTTGATGTTCAGAGCAATAAAAATCCTTTTTTTGAAGTTTTCAAAGTTTCGAAATCC
>NZ_WIJO01000044.1:0-17751 GCF_009496205.1 Streptococcus mitis | reverse complement strand
TTTGATTAATGATACGAGGGATTTGATGATTTTTCTTTACTAGAGGAGTCTCAGTGACCGTCATTTTAGAGCACTGATAGCACTTAAAACGGCGTTTTTTAAGGAGAATTCTAGTAGGCATACCAGTCATTTCAAGGTAAGGGATCTTAGACGGTTTTTGAAAGTCGTATTTCTTCATTTGACTTCCACAATCAGGACAAGATGGGGCATCGTAGTCCAGTTTGGCGATGATTTCTTTGTGGGTATCCCTATTAACGATAAAAATTTTTTCAAGCAAAGTGATTTTTCTATCGAAGTTGAGTGGTGCCAAATGGCCCTTTTTTTGGTATAATTTTTTATAATGAAAACGATTGGTAATCGCTATGTTGTGGTGGATTTAGAGGCAACTAGCACAGGTAGTAAGGCTAAAATTATCCAAGTGGGAATTGTTGTGATTGAGGATGGAAAAATCGTCGATCACTATACGACGGATGTCAATCCACATGAACCTTTGGATGCTCATATCAAAGAACTGACAGGATTGACTGACCAACGTCTGGCGCAAGCACCTGATTTTTCGCAAGTTGCCAGAAAAATCTTTGACTTGGTGGAGGATGGGATTTTTGTAGCCCACAATGTTCAGTTTGATGCCAATCTTTTGGCGGAAAATTTATTTTTAGAAGGCTATGAACTAAGAAATCCTCGTGTTGACACGGTCGAATTGGCCCAAGTCTTTTTCCCAGAACTGGAAAAATATAGTTTGCCGATTTTGTGTCAAGAATTAGGAATCCCTCTAAAACACGCCCACACAGCCCTTTCAGATGCCCAAGCCACTGCGGAATTACTACTTTTTCTACGAGAAAAGATGGCCCAACTTCCTAAAGGGCTCTTGGAACGCTTGCTGGAAATGGCAGACGCTCTCTTATATGAGTCCTACCTGGTTATTGAAGAAATTTATCGAAACCAATCTATCCTGACTTCTCCAGATCTATTTGAAGTTCAAGGGATATATTTCAAGAAAATTGCAGCTCCCCTGAAGCCACGAAAATTATCTCAGGATTTTTCTAAGAATATTTCTCTGTTGAACCTTGAAGTAAGGGAAGAGCAAGAACGTTTTGCTAAAGAGGTTGGCTTGCTATTGAAGGATGAGCCTGTATCATTAATTCAAGCGCCGACAGGAATTGGGAAAACTTATGGTTATCTCTTACCCGCTTTGTCCCAAGAGGAAAATCGTCAGATTGTCCTTAGCGTTCCGACAAAGATTCTTCAAAATCAAATCATGGAAGAAGAAGGTAAATGTCTCAAGGAAGTATTCCATACAGATATTCATTCTTTAAAGGGACCACAAAATTACCTGAAGTTGGATGCCTTTTATCGTTCCTTACAGGAAAATGATGAAAATCGCTTATTTAGACGCTTTAAAATGCAACTCTTGGTTTGGATGACAGAGACAGAAACCGGGGATTTGGATGAAATCGGGCAACTCTACCGTTACCAACATTTTCTGACAGACCTTCGTCATGATGGGAATTTATCTTCCAAGAGCTTATTTGTGACGGAAGATTTCTGGAAACGTAGTCAGGAAAGAGCAGAGGCTTGCAAACTTTTAGTGACTAATCATGCCTATCTTGTAACCAGACTTGAAGATAATCCTGAATTTGTCAGCGACCGTTTACTGATTATTGATGAAGTCCAAAAAGTTTTGTTGGCCCTAGAAAATCTGCTTCAACATACCTACGATATCCAGTCTATTATTGATTTAGTTGATAAGGCTTTAGTAGGAGAAGAAAATAGGATTCAACAACGAATACTAGAAAGTATTCGCTTTGAGTGTCTCTACTTGATAGAACAATTTCAGTCTGGTAAATCTCGGAAAAATATCTTGGATTCTCTTGCCAATCTCCACCAGTATTTTTCAGAATTAAAAGTAGAGGGCTTTGAGGAACTGGTTCGCTATTTTACGGCTGAAGGTGATTACTGGCTTGAAGCAACTGAAACGAGTCAAAAGAAAATTCAGATTTCTTCTACAAAATCAGGCCGAATCCTTCTATCTTCCTTAGTGCCAAATTCATGTCAAGTCTTGGGAGTGTCGGCAACTCTTGAGATTAGTCAGAGGGTTTCTTTGGCAGACCTTTTAGGCTATCCTGAAGCCAAATTTGTCAAGATTGAATCTCATAAAAAACAGGATCAAGAAGTGGTCTTGGTCAAAGATTTTCCTCTAGTAACAGAAACTTCCTTAGAAGTCTATGCCAAAGAGGTAGCTGATTTGCTGATGGATGTTCAAGCTTTCCAACAACCGATTTTGGTTCTCTTTACTGCCAAAGACATGCTTCTAGCAGTATCGGATCTACTTCCAGTTAGCCATCTGGCCCAGTATAAAAATGGCGATGTTCATCAACTGAAGAAACGTTTTGAAAAAGGTGAACAACAAATCCTGCTTGGTGCAGCAAGTTTCTGGGAGGGAGTTGATTTTTCAAGTCATCCTTTTGTAATTCAAGTTGTACCGAGACTCCCTTTTCAAAATCCCCAAGAGCCCTTGACGAAAAAGATTAATCAAGAACTAATTCAAGAAGGGAAAAATGCCTTTTATGATTATCAATTGCCGATGGCTATTATTCGTTTAAAACAGGCTTTGGGAAGAAGTATGAGACGCGAACACCAACGTTCCTTAACCCTCATTCTGGATAGGAGAATCGTCGGAAAACGATACGGCAAGCAAATAGTGACTTCTCTAGCAAAAGAAGCGAGCGTTACAACTATCGCTCAATCTGAAGTTAGTGAGGCAATTGATAGATTTTTAAATGAATTTTGATAAATAGTATAGTATGAAAGTATAAGGTTAGTATATATGAAACGTTCTCTCGACTCTAGAGTCGATTATAGTTTGCTCCTGCCAGTATTTTTCCTACTGGTTATCGGCGTGGTGGCTATTTATATAGCTGTTAGTCATGATTATCCAAACAATATTTTACCCATTTTAGGGCAGCAGGTCGCCTGGATTGCCTTGGGGCTTGTGATTGGTTTTGTGGTCATGCTCTTTAATACAGAATTTCTTTGGAAGGCGACCCCTTTTCTATATATTTTAGGCTTGGTACTCATGGTTCTGCCTATTGTCTTTTATAATCCAAGCTTGGTTGCATCAACGGGTGCAAAAAACTGGGTATCGGTAAATGGTGTTACCTTGTTCCAGCCGTCAGAATTTATGAAGATATCCTATATCCTCATGTTGGCTCGTGTGATTGTCCAGTTTACCAAAAAACATAAGGAATGGAGACGCACAGTTCCGCTGGACTTTTTATTGATTTTCTGGATGATTCTCTTTACCATTCCAGTACTAGTTCTTTTGGCACTTCAAAGTGACTTGGGGACGGCTTTGGTTTTTGTAGCTATTTTCTCAGGAATCGTCTTACTATCAGGAGTTTCTTGGAAAATTATTATTCCAGTATTTGTGACTGCTGTAACAGGAATTGCTGGTTTTCTAGCCATTTTTATCAGCAAGGACGGAAGGGCTTTTCTTCATCAATTAGGAATGCCGACCTACCAAATCAATCGTATCTTGGCTTGGCTCAATCCATTTGACTTTGCCCAAACAACCACTTACCAGCAGGCTCAAGGACAAATCGCTATTGGGAGTGGTGGCTTATTTGGTCAAGGGTTTAATGCTTCGAATCTGCTTATTCCAGTTCGAGAGTCGGATATGATTTTCACGGTTATCGCAGAAGATTTTGGCTTTATTGGCTCAGTCCTTGTTATTGCTCTTTATCTCATGCTGATTTACCGTATGTTGAAGATTACTCTCAAATCGAATAACCAGTTCTATACCTATATTTCCACTGGCTTGATTATGATGTTGCTCTTCCACATCTTTGAGAATATCGGTGCTGTGACGGGTTTGCTTCCTTTGACGGGGATTCCCTTACCTTTCATTTCTCAAGGTGGATCGGCTATTATCAGTAACTTGATTGGTATTGGCTTGCTTTTATCTATGAGTTACCAGACTAATCTAGCTGAAGAAAAGAGCGGAAAAGTTCCATTCAAACGGAAAAAGGTTGTATTAAAACAAATCAAATAAGGAGAAAATCATGGTTAAAGTAGCAGTCATGTTAGCTCAGGGCTTTGAAGAAATTGAAGCTTTGACAGTTGTGGATGTTTTGCGTCGGGCAAATATCACTTGTGATATGGTAGGATTTGAGGAGCAAGTGACGGGTTCGCACGCAATCCAAGTCAGAGTAGATCGTGTCTTTCATGGTAATTTATCAGACTATGACATGATTGTCCTTCCTGGAGGGATGCCAGGTTCTGCACATTTGCGTGACAACCAGTCCTTGATTCAAGAATTGCAAAGCTTCGAACGAGAAGGGAAGAAACTGGCAGCTATTTGTGCGGCGCCAATTGCCCTCAATCAAGCAGGGCTATTGAAAAATAAGCAGTACACTTGCTATGACGGCGTTCAAGAGCAAATTCTTGATGGTCAATACGTCAAGGAAACAGTAGTGGTAGATGGACATTTGACAACCAGTCGAGGTCCCTCTACAGCCCTTGCCTTTGCCTACGAGTTGGTGGACCAACTAGGAGGAGACGCAGAGACTTTACGAACCGGAATGCTCTATCGAGATGTTTTTGGTAAAGATAACTAAAATGGCTCCATAATTCCTAAAGGGTGGTAATTACTAAAAATATTATATCTCTATCTATAGAGCCGTATTTTTTAAGAGGCTGGGACAAAAAGATTTTGATTTTCGGAATTCTTTATTATAAATTTTAAAATCGATTGATTAGACAAAAAAGCGAACAAGACAGAATTCTGAGTGTCAGATAACTCGTTTTGTTCGCTTTTTATATCTAAGGTTAGACTTTTGTCCCAGACTCTTTTTTTATTTTAGTGTTTTTACTTGCGTAAAAAAATTTTTTCTAGTATAATAGTTTATTGTGAGCGAACCTCACTTACCCCTTGCAAAGTCTTGGGGTCATTAGACCAAAAGGAGGAACATATCAATGGCTAAATACGAAATTCTTTATATCATTCGTCCAAACATTGAAGAAGAAGCTAAAAACGCTTTGGTAGCACGTTTTGACTCTATTTTGACTGACAACGGTGCAACTGTTGTTGAATCAAAATCTTGGGAAAAACGTCGTCTTGCATACGAAATCCAAGATTTCCGTGAAGGACTTTACCACATCGTTAACGTTGAAGCAAACGACGACGTAGCTCTTAAAGAGTTTGACCGTCTTTCAAAAATCAACGCTGACATTCTTCGTCACATGATCGTCAAAACTGACGCGTAAGAAGGTAAACTATGATTAACAATGTTGTACTTGTAGGGCGTATGACACGTGACGCTGAGTTACGTTATACCCCGTCAAATGTAGCAGTTGCGACTTTTACTCTTGCAGTAAACCGTACATTTAAGAGTCAAAATGGCGAACGTGAGGCTGATTTTATCAATGTCGTTATGTGGCGCCAACAGGCTGAAAACCTTGCTAACTGGGCTAAAAAAGGCTCACTTATCGGGGTGACAGGTCGTATCCAGACTCGTAGTTACGATAACCAGCAAGGACAACGTGTCTACGTGACAGAGGTCGTGGCTGAGAATTTCCAAATGTTGGAAAGCCGTAGTGTGCGTGAGGGTCACACAGGTGGAGCTTACTCTGCACCAACTGCAAACTATTCAGCACCTACAAATTCAGTACCAGACTTTTCACGTGATGAAAATCCATTTGGAGCAACAAATCCGTTGGATATTTCAGATGATGATTTACCATTCTAATGGACAACTAAAATTATAAAGGAGAAAAAACATGGCTCAACAACGTCGTGGCGGATTCAAACGCCGTAAAAAAGTTGATTACATCGCAGCAAACAAAATTGAATATGTTGATTACAAAGATACTGAGCTTCTTAGCCGTTTCGTTTCAGAACGTGGGAAAATCCTTCCTCGTCGTGTAACAGGAACCTCAGCTAAAAACCAACGTAAAGTAACAACAGCTATCAAACGCGCTCGCGTAATGGCTTTGATGCCTTTCGTAAACGAAGATTAAAAAAGAGGTCCGGGTGGACCTCTTTTTCATGAGCTTGAAAACAAGAAAGCGAATTAAAACCCGCTTGGGTCTTTTTTTCACGAGCTTTGAAATGAAAGAGCGAGTTGAGTTCCGAGTGGACCTCTTTTTCAGACCCGGTTGTGTCTTTTTTCACGAGATAGTTTTTTTCTGACCTTGGCGTGCTATAATGGTAATAGAAAGAGTAAAGGTGGGTAAGTCAAAGATGAATTGTACGATTAGAAATATGATTAAGTCTGATATTGAATCCTTATCTCATGGATTTATGAATCAAGGTTGGCCTGGTAGAGAGGAAATTTTGGCTAGATATTTTCTGGAACAGGAAAGTGGGGAGAGAGAAGTCTTGGTAGCGACTATGAATGGAGTAGTGGCAGGTTATATTACCATTTTGCCCTCTGCTAAATATGGTCCTTTTGCAGAAGTCTATCCAGAATTATCAGATTTTAATGTGTTTGAGCCTTTTCGAAATCAAGGGATTGGGAATCAACTGCTAGAAGAAGCAGAAAAACGAGTCAAGTTTGTTTCGAGTAAGGTCACTCTTGGTGTAGGTTTGTACTTGGGGTATGGTCCTGCCCAGAGATTGTATATTAAACGAGGCTATATTCCAGATGGGACAGGTGTGTGGTATAGAAATAAACCGCTAGAAATGGGTGCAAGTTGTCAAAATGATAATGATTTAGTTTTATACTTATCCAAGGACTTACAATAAAACTGGAAACTTTTTGAAAATAGGGGATTTAGCTACTTTATGGTATAATGGAAAGAGTTAGATTGAAAGAGGTAGTGAGATGGATGCCAAATTAAGATACAAGGCAAAGAAGATAAAGATTGTCTTTTTTGATATTGATGATACATTGCGGAATTCCAAGACAGGTTTTATTCCAGCTTCAATCCCAACTGTTTTTAAGCAATTACGTGAGAAAGGAATCTTGACAGGTATTGCTTCTGGACGAGGGATTTTTGGTGTCGTTCCAGAGATTCGTGATCTCAAGCCTGACTTTTTTGTAACTTTGAATGGGGCTTATATCGAAGATAAAAAAGGTCAGGTTATTTATCAGCATCAGATTGAGAAGTCAGATGTTGAGGAGTATATCTCTTGGGCTAAGCAAGAGGGAATTGAGTATGGTTTGGTTGGGAGTCGTGATGCCAAGTTGTCGACTCGCACCGATATGATTAGTGAAGCTATCAATCCAATTTACCCCGATTTGGATGTGGATCCAGATTTCCATGAAAAAGAAGATATCTATCAAATGTGGACTTTTGAAGATAAAGGAGATGACTTGCACTTTCCTGATAGTCTCTCAGACAAACTTCGCATGGTTCGTTGGCATCAACATTCGTCTGATATTGTTCCGATTTCAGGCTCCAAAGCGACGGGCGTGGAAAAAGTTGTAGAACACCTTGGCTTGAAACCAGAGAACGTCATGGTTTTTGGAGATGGGTTGAATGACTTGGAACTCTTTGATTATGCTGGAATCAGCGTTGCCATGGGAATTTCTCATGATAACATCAAAGAAAAAGCAGATTATATAACAAAAACATTAGAAGAAGATGGCATTTTTGATGCCTTAGAAGGATTTGGTATGGTAGAAAAAGAATTGCATTTCCCACAAGTAGATATTGAAACAGTAGAAGGTCCTATCGCGACTATTAAGACCAATCACGGAGACTTGCGTATCAAGCTTTTCCCTGAATATGCTCCTAAAACAGTGGCTAACTTTGTTGCACTTTCAAAAGATGGCTACTATGATGGTGTCATTTTCCATCGTATTATCAAGGACTTTATGATCCAAGGTGGAGACCCAACTGGAACTGGTATGGGTGGCGAGTCAATCTACGGTGAATCATTTGAGGATGAATTCTCTGAAGAACTTTACAATATCCGTGGTGCCCTTTCCATGGCTAATGCTGGGCCAAATACCAACGGCAGCCAGTTCTTTATCGTGCAAAATCAACACCTGCCTTATTCTAAAAAGGAGATTGCTCGTGGTGGTTGGCCAGAACCGATCGCAGAAATCTATGCAGAGCAAGGTGGGACACCTCACCTAGACCGTCGTCACACTGTATTTGGTCAGCTAGCTGATGAAGATTCTTATGCTGTTTTGGATGCCATTGCTGCTGTTGAGACTGGAGCTATGGACAAGCCAGTTGAAGATGTCGTGATTGAAACAATTGAAATTGAGGACTAAGATGAAAATCGGTGATAAGCTAAAGGGGCGTATTACAGGGATTCAGCCCTACGGTGCCTTTGTTGAGCTAGAGACGGGTGATACGGGGCTGATTCACATTTCGGAGATTCGGACAGGCTTTATTGAAAATATCCAAGAAGCCTTGAAAGTCGATGAAGAGGTTCTGGTTCAGGTGGTGGATTTAGATGAATTTACAGGGAAAGCTAGCCTTTCTATCCGCACCTTGGAGGAAGAAAAGCACCAGTTTCCTAGACGGAGACGCTTTTCAAGCGACCGCTTTAACTATGGTTTTGCCCCTCTCAAACGAATGATGCCAATTTGGACCAAAGAAGCCCTTCAACATTTGAAGAATCAGAAGCGCTAGTTAGAAAACTCTATCTTTTGTAATGTTAATATGAATTTGTTATAATAGGACCATGGAAGAAGAACAATTATTAAAATCAGGGGAGCGCATTAACCAGCTCTTTTCGACAGATATCAAAATCATTCAAAATAGAGAGGTTTTTAGCTATTCGGTGGATAGTGTTCTCTTGTCACGTTTTCCACGTTTTCCTAAGAAGGGCTTAATTGTGGATTTCTGTGCTGGGAATGGAGCAGTGGGGCTATTTGCTAGCACTCGTACCCAGGCACAGATTTTGGCTGTTGAGATTCAGGAGCGTTTGGCAGATATGGCTGAACGCTCTGTCCGTTTGAATGGTTTGGAAGAGCAGATGCAGGTCATCTGTGATGATTTGAAAAATATGCCTGCTTACATTCAGGGAAGTAAGGTGGATATGATTTTGTGTAATCCGCCCTATTTCAAGGTGGATCCTCATTCCAACTTGAACGAGAGTGAACATTATCTCTTGGCGCGACATGAAATCACGACCAATTTGCAGGAAATCTGTCGTAGTGCCCAGAGTATTCTCAAGTCCAACGGGCGTTTGGCCATGGTTCATCGCCCTGATCGACTTCTGGATATTTTGGATACGTTACAACGGCATAATCTAGCCCCTAAGCGCCTGCAGTTTGTTTATCCAAAAAGAGAAAAGGAAGCCAATATGCTCTTGATTGAGGCTATCAAGGATGGTTCAACAAGTGGCTTTAAGGTCTTACCACCTCTCATTGTCCACAATGATGATGGCTCTTATACGCCGGAACTTGAAGAGATTTATTATGGATCATAAGGCTTATATGTACGTGCTGGAGTGCCGTGACGGATCCTATTATACAGGCTATACGACTGATGTGAGAAAACGCCTCGCTGTCCACAATAGTGGGAAGGGAGCCAAATACACACGAGCACGCTTGCCAGTCAAACTCATCTATGCTCAAGGTTTTGCCAGTAAGGAAGAAGCCATGTCGGCAGAAGCCCTTCTCAAGCGTAAGAAGAGACCACAGAAGGAAACATTTTTATCTGAAAGTCAAGATAGAAATTTACTCAGTTATTTTGAAGAGTAGTGGGGAGTCCTTTGACTCCTCTTACTTTTGTCAAAAAGCGAAAAAAATGCTACAATAAAGAGAATAAACAAAATGAGGTATTATCATGTCTAAGATTCTAGTATTTGGTCACCAAAATCCAGACTCAGATGCCATCGGGTCATCTGTAGCCTTTGCCTACCTTGCAAAAGAAGCTTATGGTTTGGATACGGAAGCTGTTGCCCTTGGAACTCCAAATGAAGAAACAGCCTTTGTCTTGAACTATTTTGGTGTAGAAGCACCGCGTGTTATCGCTTCTGCTAAAGCAGAAGGTGCAGAGCAAGTTATCCTGACTGATCACAATGAATTCCAACAATCTGTATCAGATATCGCTGAAGTAGAAGTTTATGGTGTTGTAGACCACCACCGTGTGGCTAACTTTGAAACTGCAAGCCCACTCTACATGCGTTTGGAGCCAGTTGGATCAGCATCTTCAATCGTTTACCGTATGTTCAAAGAACATGGTGTAGCTGTGCCTAAAGAGATTGCTGGTTTGATGCTTTCAGGTTTGATTTCAGATACCCTTCTTTTGAAATCACCAACAACACACCCAACAGATAAGGTTATTGCTCCTGAATTGGCTGAATTGGCTGGTGTAAACTTGGAAGAATATGGTTTAGCTATGTTGAAAGCTGGTACCAACTTGGCTAGCAAATCTGCTGAAGAATTGATTGATATCGATGCTAAGACTTTTGAACTCAACGGAAATAATGTTCGTGTTGCCCAAGTAAACACAGTTGACATCGCTGAAGTTTTGGAACGCCAAGCAGAAATTGAAGCTGCAATGCAAGCTGCCAACACAGCAAATAGCTACTCTGACTTTGTCTTGATGATTACAGATATCGTCAACTCAAACTCAGAAATCCTAGCACTTGGTGCCAATATGGACAAGGTTGAAGCAGCTTTCAACTTTAAACTTGTAGACAACCACGCCTTCCTTGCTGGTGCTGTTTCACGTAAGAAACAAGTGGTACCTCAATTGACTGAAAGCTTCAATGCTTAAGATTTTGAGTGTTAATTCAAATTAGGAAAGGCTAGTTTGCCTTATATCGAAAGGAGTTTCGGCTCCTTTTTTTCTAGGAGTGAAGCATGTTAGAAAATGGCGATTTGATTTTTGTGAGAGATGAGTCAGATATGGGACATGCCATCCAGACTTCCACAGGCAACTATAACCATGTTGCGATTTGTTTGGATGGGATGATTTACCACGCTAGTGGACAGGCGGGTGTTGTCTGTCAAGAACCGGCAGACTTCTTTGAGTCCAATCACTTGTACGACCTCTATGTTTACCCAGAAATGGATATCCAGTCTGTGAAGGAAAAAGCTTGCAAACATCTAGGAGCACCCTACAATGATTCTTTCTATCCAGATGGAGAAGGTTTTTACTGTTCCCAGTACATGGCAGAAATTCTCCCCATTTTTGAAACCATTCCCATGAAATTTGGGGATGGGGAGCAGGTGATTAGTGATTTTTGGAGGGAGTATTACAGAGAACTAGATCTGCCTGTTCCTTTGAACCAGCCGGGGACCAATCCTAGTCAGTTGGCAGCATCGCCTCTGTTAGAAAGTAAAGAAAGGAATCTTCATGATTCAGATTTTTAATCCATCTCGTTTGACGAGACAGCCATTTTTTAGAGAATTGATCCGCTATTTGGACCAGCATGATGATGTTATTTTGAGAGAAATTAAGGCTCAATTTCCAGATGTGGCAGTCGATAAACTCATGGAAGAGTATATAAAGGCTGGCTTGATTCTACGGGAAAATAAGCGTTATTACCTTAATCTTCCTATGCTTGAATCACTCGATAGTCTAGAACTGGATCAAGAGATTTTTGTCAGCGAAGATAGTACGGCCTATCAAGCCTTGTTAGAGCAGCGTTTTGAGACGGAATTACGAAATCAAACCAATGCAGCTATTTTAGTTGAAAAGACAGACTTTGCGAGATCAAAAATGACCCTTTCCAATTATTTCTACAAGGTCAAACATCAGTATCCTTTGACAGAAAAACAGCAGGAACTCTATGACATTTTGGGAGATGTTAATCCTGAATATGCTCTCAAATATATGACGACTTTTTTGTTGAAATTTCTCAAAAAAGATCAACTGATGCAGAAACGCCGTGATATCTTTGTGGACAGTTTAGTCGTTCTAGGTTATATTGTCCAAAATGAAGATGGAAAGTATGAGTTGGCCGTCGATTTTGATAAGGAAAGATTAACTTTCTACTTGGCCTGATTTTTTTCTGAGCACATTGTTTGACTTTCCTTAGTATTCGGTATAAACTATATGTAACCGGTAACACATATCGGAATAAAATTAAAGGAGACAATCATATGTCACTTGAAAACAAATTGGAACAAGCAACAGGCGCTATCAAAGAAGGATTTGGTAAAGTTACTGGGGATGGCAAGACTGAAGCAGAAGGCGCTGTAGAAAAGACAGTTGCTAAGGCAAAAGAAGTAGTTGAAGACGCTAAAGGTGCTGTAGAAGGTGCCGTTGAAGGTTTGAAAAACGCTTTTAAATAAAAATAGAAAAAATCAAGGGTTTATTTCCCTTGATTTTTTTACTATCTTATAAATAATTTTCTGCGACGGCTGCATCTCCTGGGTAGGCTTCTTTCTTGCCTTGGACGATTTGGTAGCAATCGGCACCCTTACCAGCAATAATCACAGCATCTAATTCTTGACTTGTGATAGCCATAGCTGCCTTGATGGCTTCTTGGCGATCCGCAATTTTTTCAACAGGATGATTGATGTAGCTACTAATTTCATCTGCAATGGCCATTGGATCTTCATAGTTGGGGTCATCAGCAGTCAGAAAGACTTGAATATCAGGATGTTGATTGAGGAGAAGTCCAAAGTCCTTACGACGACTTTCTCCCTTATTTCCTGTCGAACCTAAGACCAGAGCAATCTTTCCTGTTTGATGAGTCTCTACAACATTGATGAGTTTTTTGAGACTGTCACCATTGTGGGCATAGTCGATGAAAACCTTGGCTCCATTTTTCTGGGTGAGGACTTCCATACGACCAGGAACTCGGGTTGCAGCGATTCCTTTTTTGATGTCCTCAAGACTAGCTCCGAGACGGAGACAAGCAAGTCCGGCAGCGACGGCGTTTTCTTGGTTGAAGTGCCCAATTAACTGGATGTCATAGTCTCCAGCAAGTTTACCCGTAGCTGAAAAACTAAAGGCTTTGGAATTCTCGATTTGGTTATCAGACTGGCTACCGTAGAAATCATGGTCTAGATCATCGACTTGTTCTTTCAAGACAGAAAAGTGGTCCATGTCACTGTTAATGATTACTGCTCGGCTATTTTCCATCAAGAGACGTTTGTGGTAGAAGTAGTCTTCAAAGCTAGGGTGTTCAATCGGGCCGATATGGTCGGGGCTGATATTGAGGAAAACTCCCACATCAAAGGTTAGACCATAGACACGTTTGACCAGATAGGCCTGACTGGATACCTCCATGATGAGGTGGGTACGGTCATTTTGCACAGCTTGATTCATCATATCAAAGAGGTCAATGCTCTCAGGAGTTGTCAATGCAGACTTAAAGAAAGTCTTGCCATCTAAAGTTGTATTCATAGTCGATAGCATAGCAGGTCGATGCCCTTGAGATAAGATGTTATAAGCGAAATAGGCTGCTGTTGTTTTACCCTTAGTACCAGTAAAGGCAAGGAGTTTGAGTTTTTCCTGTGGATTTCCATAAAATTCCATAGCTACCAAACTCATGGCTTTCTTGATATCGCTGACGATAATAGCAGGAATACCAACCTCATAATCTTTTTCAGCCACATACCAGCCGAGGCCTTGAGAGATGGCAGAAATCAGGAATTCCTTCTTAAAGGCAGCACCCTTGACGAAAAAGAGGCTCTTTTCTTTAGCCTTGCGGCTATCATAGCAGATGGTGTCAAATACGACATGGCTGTAGTTGTAGTGATAATGTCCTTGGTCGATAATCTCACGGAAGAGACCATCTTTCTTTAAAATATCTAATACGGTTTCAATCTTAATCATACTTTCTATTGTAAACCGAAAGTCGTAAATTTACAAGTGACAAGGAAAAGTTTATAATGGAAGATGAGGAATTTTTCCTAGTGATTAAAATTAAATGAGGAATCTATGTCTAACGAAAACAATCACCAGCAGGCCCAGATGTTACGGGGGACTGCTTGGCTAACGGCTAGTAACTTTATCAGTCGTCTACTCGGTGCCATTTATATCATCCCTTGGTATATCTGGATGGGGTCTTATGCGGCTACAGCAAATGGTCTCTTTACTATGGGCTACAATATCTATGCCTGGTTCTTGCTGATTTCAACAGCGGGTATTCCAGTTGCGGTTGCCAAGCAAGTGGCCAAGTATAATACCATGCGAGAAGAAGAGCATAGCTTTGCCCTGATTCGGAGCTTTTTAGGCTTTATGACGGGATTAGGTCTTATTTTTGCACTAGTCTTGTATGTCTTTGCTCCATGGCTAGCAGACTTGTCGGGTGTAGGGAAAGACCTGATCCCAATCATGCAGAGCTTGGCTTGGGCGGTCTTGATTTTCCCATCTATGAGTGTTATCCGAGGTTTCTTCCAAGGGATGAATAACCTGAAACCTTATGCCATGAGCCAAATCGCTGAGCAGGTCATTCGTGTTATCTGGATGCTTTTAGCTACCTTTATCATTATGAAGATTGGTTCAGGAGATTATCTAGCAGCGGTTACCCAATCCACCTTTGCTGCCTTTGTCGGCATGGTAGCTAGTTTTGCAGTTTTGATCTATTTCCTTGCCAAAGAAGGATTACTTAAAAGAGTCCTTGAAACAGGAGATAAGATAAACAGCAAGCGTCTTTTGGTCGACACCATTAAGGAAGCCATTCCTTTTATCTTGACAGGGTCTGCTATCCAGCTTTTCCAAATCTTGGACCAAAATACCTTTATCAATAGCATGAAGTGGTTTACAAACTATAGTAATGAAGACTTAATTGTCATGTTTTCTTATTTCTCTGCCAATCCTAATAAAATCACTATGATTTTGATTTCGGTTGGAGTTTCGATTGGGAGTGTCGGTTTGCCACTTTTGACTGAAAACTATGTTAAGGGGGACTTGAAGGCAGCTTCTCGTCTAGTTCAGGACAGCATCACTATGCTTTTCCTATTCTTGCTACCAGCAACGGTTGGAGTAGTCATGGTAGGAGAACCTCTCTATACTGTCTTCTATGGTAAGCCAGATAGTTTGGCTATGGGATTGTTTGTCTTTGCAGTTTTGCAGTCTACTATTTTAGGCTTGTACATGGTTTTGTCTCCAATGCTTCAAGCCATGTTCCGCAACCGCAAGGCCGTTCTCTATTTTATCTATGGTTCCATTGCCAAGCTGGTCTTACAACTGCCAACCATTGCTCTCTTTCACAGTTATGGACCTTTGATTTCCACAACCATCGGCCTTATTATTCCTAATGTTTTGATGTATCGGGACATTTGCAAGGTAACTGGTGTTAAGCGCAAGGTGATTTTGAAACGAACCATTTTAATCAGTTTGTTAACTCTTTTCATGTTTCTTGTAGTTGGGACATTGCAGTGGATTTTAGGATTTGTCTTCCAACCAAGTGGACGTTTGTGGAGTTTCCTATATGTAGCTCTTGTCGGTGCCATGGGGGGAGGTGTTTATGGAGTTATGAGTCTCCGTACCCGTTTGTTGGATAAGGTGATTGGAAAAGCTCAAGCAGATCGCTTACGAATCAAATTAAAGTTAACTTAAAAAATATTTATAAATAAAAGGGATAATTTGAACATTTCTATCATGAAATGCTTGGATTATTCTCTTTTTTATTAATTTGTATTATATTTTTTATAATTTGTAGATAGTAATTTAATTTTTCTTAAATTTTACTTAAAAAACTATTGACTAAATAAAACCTGTAATGTATAATAAGACAAATATTTAAATCAGGAGGTTCTGGAAATGAAAAAGTCTAAGGCCAAGTATGCAACGCTTGCAGGTGTCGTGTTAAGTGCAGGTATTTTGTTAAGTGCGTGTGGAAATTCTAGCACAGGGTCAAAAACATATAACTATGTTTATACTAGTGATCCGTCTAGTTTAAACTATCTAGCAGAAAACCGTGCAACAACAAATGATATTGTGACCAACCTGGTAGATGGTCTCATGGAAAATGACCAATATGGGAACTATGTCCCATCTTTGGCAGAGGATTGGAGTGTTTCTAAGGACGGTTTGACCTATACCTATAAACTGCGGAAAGATGCTAAATGGTATACTTCAGATGGAGATGAATATGCTCCTGTAACTGCCCAAGATTTTGTCACTGGTTTGAAATATGCGGCTGATAAAAAATCAGAAGCCTTGTACTTAGTGCAAGAATCCGTTGTTGGTTTAGATGACTATATCACTGGTAAAACAAGCGACTTTTCAACTGTCGGAGTTAAGGCTCTTGATGACCAAACTGTTCAATATACCTTGACACGACCAGAACCTTACTGGAACTCAAAAACAACCTCAACGATTCTTTTCCCAGTCAATGCGGATTTCTTGAAATCAAAAGGAGATGATTTTGGGAAGGTAGATCCATCTAGCATTTTGTACAATGGACCTTTCTTGATGAAATCCTTTGTTTCAAAATCGGTCATCGAATTCAAGAAAAATCCTAACTACTGGGATGCTAAAAATGTCTTTGTAGATGATGTCAAATTGGCCTATTATGATGGTAGTGACCAAGATGCACTAGCTCGTAACTTTGTCGAGGGGGCTTATAGCTACGCTCGTCTTTATCCAAATAGTTCAAGCTTTGAAGGGATTAAAGAAAAGAATAAGGACAATATCATCTATAGCTTGCAAAATGCAACTTCTTACTTCTTAAACTTTAACCTAGATAGAAAATCTTATAAATTCACTTCAAAAACAAGTGATGCTGAAAAGAAATCGACTCAGGAAGCGGTTCTTAACAAAAACTTCCGTCAAGCCATCAACTTTGCCTATGATCGTACAGCCTACGGGGCTCAATCTCAGGGAGAAGATGGTGCAACTAAGATTTTGCGTAACTTGGTTGTTCCTCCAAACTTCGTAAGTATCAACGGAAAAGACTTTGGTGAAGTAGTAGCCTCTAAGATGGTCAACTATGGTAAGGAATGGCAAGGTATCAACTTTGCGGATGCTCAAGATCCATACTACAATGCTGAAAAAGCCAAAGCCAAATTTGCAGAGGCTAAGAAAGAACTCCAAGCTAAAGGAGTTCAATTCCCTATCCACCTGGACATGACAGTTGACCAAGCTGCTAAAAAGGGTGTTCAAGAGGCAAATTCTATGAAGCAATCTATTGAAGCAGCCTTAGGTGCAGAGAACGTTGTAATTGATATTCAACAACTCACTACTGAAGATTATGATAATACAAGCTATTTGGCTCAGACAGCAGCTCAGAAGGATTATGATCTTTACAACGGTGGTTGGGGTCCTGATTACCAAGATCCTTCAACCTATCTTGATGTCTTTAATGTTAATTCTGGTGGTCTGATGCAAAATCTAGGCTTAGAGCCAGGTGAAGCTAATGACAAGGCCAAGGCTGTTGGATTGGATGTCTACACTCAAATGTTGGAAGAAGCCAATAAGGAACAAGATCTTGCAAAACGCTATGAAAAGTATGCTGATATCCAAGCTTGGTTGGTAGATAGCGCTTTAGCAATTCCAAATGTTTCTAAGGGCGGAACACCAGTATTGAGAAAAACAGTTCCTTTCTCAGAACCATATTCATTAGCTGGTAATAAAGGTATCGAATCATATAAATACCTCAAAGTACAAGATAAGACAGTCACAAAAGACGAATACGAAAAAGCCAAAGAAAAATGGTTGAAAGAAAAAGAAGAATCCAATAAAAAAGCCCAAGAAGAATTGGCAAAACATGTCAAATAAGGATTTTTCAAGAAAAACGGTGGTTTCGAAAGTGTACTGACCCCAAAAAGTTAGACAATTAATTTATCCGAAGGATTTAGTTCTGTATTGTACAGGGCTAAGTCCTTTTAGTTTTACCTTAATTCGTTTATTGTTGTAGTAATCAATATAGTCTACAAT
>NZ_WIJO01000043.1:0-18176 GCF_009496205.1 Streptococcus mitis | reverse complement strand
TTCTAGTAGGCATACCAGTCATTTCAAGGTAAGGGATCTTAGACGGTTTTTGAAAGTCGTATTTCTTCATTTGACTTCCACAATCAGGACAAGATGGGGCATCGTAGTCCAGTTTGGCGATGATTTCCCTGAGTGTATCCCTATTGATGATATCTATAATTTGAATATTAGGGTCTTTAATGTCGAGTAGTTTTGTGATAAAATGTAATTGTTCCATATGATTCTTTCTAATGATGGTTTGGTCGCTTTTCATTATAGGTCATATGGGACTTTTTTTCTACAACAAAATAGGCTCCATAATATCTATAGGGGATTTACCCACTACAAATATTATAGAGCCACTAAAAATAAGAAGTTAGGAAGTGTGTCTCTATCGGACAATTTATCATTTCCTAGCTTTTTCTTGTATTAAGAAAATCTAAATTTAAGCTTTCTTTAAGGAAAGTATATTATTCTGAAGAACTCTAAAATTTCACAGCCATTTATTAGTAATGACTACAGAATTCCTAGTCACTACTAGAAATGGACCAGTTTCTTTGAATAATGGAACTGCTTAATCCTCCTATTCTAGAACGGGAGGTCCGGTATTTCTTTCATGATAGGACTAGATTGTGGTATAATAGAGAGAATAAGTTTTTTTAGAAAGACAAAGGAGAAAAAAGATGATTTATGCAGGAATTCTTGCTGGTGGAACTGGCACACGTATGGGAATCAGTAACTTGCCAAAACAATTTTTAGAGCTAGGTGATCGACCTATCTTGGTTCATACAATTGAAAAATTTGTCTTGGAACCAAGTATTGAAAAAATTGTAGTTGGGGTTCATGGAGACTGGGTTTCTCATGCAGAAGATCTTGTAGATAAATATCTTCCTCTTCATAAGGAACGTATCATCATTACAAAGGGTGGTGCTGACCGCAATACAAGTATTGAGAAAATCATTGAAGCCATTGATGCTTATCGTCCGCTTACTCCAGAGGATATCGTTGTTACCCACGATTCTGTTCGTCCGTTTATTACACTTCGCATGATTCAAGACAATATCCAACTTGCCCAAAATCATGACGCAGTAGACACAGTGGTAGAAGCGGTTGATACCATCGTTGAAAGCACTAATGGTCAATTTATTACAGATATTCCAAATCGTGCTCACCTCTATCAAGGACAAACACCTCAAACATTCCGTTGCAAGGATTTCATGGACCTTTATGGATCTCTTTCTGATGAAGAGAAGGAAATCTTGACAGATGCATGTAAAATCTTTGTCATTAAAGGAAAAGATGTGGCCTTGGCTAAGGGTGAATATTCAAATCTAAAAATCACAACAGTGACAGATTTGAAAATTGCAAAAAGTATGATTGAGAAAGACTAGTGAAATGATTAATCAAATTTATCAACTAACAAAGCCCAAGTTTATCAATGTCAAATACCAGGAAGAGGCTATTGATCAAGAGAATCATATCCTCATCCGCCCCAATTACATGGCTGTCTGTCATGCGGATCAGCGTTACTATCAAGGTAAACGTGACCCAAAGATTTTGAATAAAAAGCTTCCAATGGCAATGATTCACGAGTCATGTGGAACGGTTATTGCTGACCCGACAGGAACCTATGAGGTTGGGCAAAAAGTTGTCATGATTCCTAATCAGCCTCCGATGCAGAGTGATGAAGAATTCTATGAGAACTACATGACAGGAACACATTTCTTATCTAGTGGCTTTGATGGCTTTATGAGAGAGTTTGTTTCTCTTCCTAAAGACCGTGTGGTGGCTTATGATGCTATCGAAGATACGGTTGCAGCGATTACAGAGTTTGTCAGTGTCGGCATGCACGCTATGAATCGTCTATTGACCCTTGCTCATAGCAAGCGGGACCGAATTGCTGTTATCGGAGATGGAAGTTTAGCTTTTGTGGTTGCCAATATTATCAACTATACTTTGCCAGAAGCAGAGATTGTGGTTATTGGTCGTCATTGGGAAAAGTTAGAACTCTTCTCATTTGCAAAAGAATGCTATATTACTGATAATATTCCTGAAGATTTAGCCTTTGACCATGCTTTTGAGTGTTGTGGTGGTGATGGTACTGGACCAGCTATAAATGACTTGATTCGCTACATTCGTCCTCAGGGAACGATTCTCATGATGGGCGTTAGCGAATATAAAGTCAATCTGAATACACGCGATGCTTTAGAAAAAGGCCTACTCTTGGTTGGTTCCTCTCGTTCTGGTCGCATCGATTTTGAAAATGCAATCCAAATGATGGAAGTCAAGAAATTTGCTAATCGTCTTAAAAATATCCTTTATCTAGAAGAACCTGTAAGAGAAATTAAAGATATTCACCGTGTCTTTGCGACCGATTTAAACACAGCCTTTAAAACAGTGTTTAAGTGGGAAGTATAGGTGCTGGAGGTTAATTGTGGAGAAAATCATTAAAGAAAAAATTTCTTCCTTACTTAGTCAAGAAGAGGAAGTCCTCAGTGTTGAACAACTGGGAGGTATGACCAATCAAAACTATTTGGTCAAAACAACAAATAAGCAATATATTGTTAAATTCTTTGGGAAAGGGACAGAAAAACTGATCAATCGTCAAGATGAAAAGTACAATCTTGAACTACTCAAAGATTTAGACCTGGATGTCAAAAATTATCTTTTTGATATTGAAGCTGGTATCAAAGTAAATGAGTATATCGAATCTGCGATTACGCTTGATTCAAGGTCAATCAAGACCAAATTTGATAAAATTGCTCCAATTTTACAAACCATTCATGCTTCTGGCAAGGAATTAAGAGGAGAATTTGCTCCTTTTGAAGAAATCAAAAAATACGAATCCTTGATTGAGGAAAAAATCCCTTATGCTAACTATGAAGCTGTTCGAGAAGAAGTCTTCTCTTTAGAGAAAAGACTGGCTGCCTTAGGTGTTGACAGAAAATCTTGTCATATCGATTTGGTGCCTGAAAACTTTATCGAATCACCTCAAGGACATCTATATCTGATTGACTGGGAATATTCATCAATGAATGATCCAATGTGGGATTTGGCTGCCCTCTTTTTAGAGTCTGAATTCACTCCTAAGGAGGAAGAAGCCTTCTTGTCTCACTATGAGAGTGAGCAAACACCTGTCTCTCGTGAAAAGATTGCTATTTATAAAATTTTACAAGATACTATTTGGAGTCTATGGACAGTCTATAAAGAAGAGCAAGGTGCAGATTTTGGTGACTATGGTGTGAATCGTTACCAGAGAGCTGTTAAAGGTTTGTCCTATTATGGAGGTTCAGATGAAAAATAAAAATGGAGTTTCTTTTGGTCTACTCTCAGGTGTTTTCTGGGGTTTAGGTCTAACAATTAGCGCTTATATCTTTTCAATTTTTACAGATTTGTCGCCCTTTGTGGTGGCCGCCGCTCATGATTTCTTGAGTATCTTTATCTTACTAGCTTTTCTTTTAGTAAAAGAAGGAAAAGTTCGTCTCTCGATTTTCTTAAATATTCGCAATGTTAGTGTAATCATCGGAGCCTTGTTAGCAGGTCCTATCGGTATGCAGGCCAATCTTTATGCAGTTAAGTATATCGGAAGTTCCTTAGCTTCATCTGTATCGGCTATTTACCCTGCAATTTCAGTTTTATTGGCTTTCTTCTTTTTGAAGCATAAGATTTCGAAAAATACTGTGTTTGGGATTGTCTTGATTATTGGAGGGATTATTGCTCAGACCTATAAGGTTGAACAGGTTAATTCCTTCTACATTGGCATTCTCTGTGCTTTGATTTGTGCTATTGCATGGGGTAGTGAGAGTGTTCTTAGCTCTTTTGCCATGGAAAGTGAATTGAGTGAAATCGAAGCCCTCTTAATTCGTCAAGTAACTTCATTCTTGTCCTATCTTGTGATTGTGCTCTTCTCTCATCAGTCATTTGCAGAAGTCGCCAATGGACAATTGCTTGGTCTTATGCTTGTCTTTGCAGCCTTTGATATGATTTCTTATTTGGCTTATTATATCGCTATCAATCGCTTGCAACCAGCCAAGGCTACAGGCTTGAACGTGAGCTATGTAGTATGGACAGTCTTGTTTGCAGTTGTTTTCTTAGGTGCACCGCTAGATATGCTGACAATTATTACGTCACTTGTCGTCATTGCCGGAGTTTATATTATTATTAAAGAATAAAGGAGATTCGTGTGAAAGCCATCATCTTAGCAGCGGGATTGGGAACTCGCTTGCGTCCTATGACTGAAAATACCCCTAAAGCCTTGGTTCAGGTTAATCAAAAACCTTTGATTGAATACCAAATTGAGTTTCTTAAAGAAAAAGGAATCAATGACATCATCATCATCGTTGGTTATCTTAAAGAACAATTCGATTACTTGAAAGAGAAATATGGAGTTCGCCTCGTTTTCAATGATAAATACGCTGACTACAATAACTTTTACTCTCTCTATCTTGTAAAAGAAGAATTAGCTAACAGTTATGTTATTGATGCCGACAATTATCTCTTTAAAAATATGTTCCGCAATGATTTGACACGTTCAACTTATTTTAGTGTTTATCGTGAAGATTGCACTAACGAATGGTTCTTGGTTTATGGAGATGACTACAAGGTTCAAGACATTATTGTTGATAGTAAAGCTGGTCGCATTCTTAGTGGTGTATCATTCTGGGATGCTCCAACTGCAGAAAAGATTGTCAGCTTTATCGACAAGGCTTATGCAAGTGGCGAATTTGTTGATCTCTACTGGGACAATATGGTTAAGGATAACATCAAAGAGCTAGATGTCTATGTTGAAGAATTAGAAGGCAATAGCATCTATGAAATCGATAGTGTCCAAGACTATCATAAATTAGAAGAAATTCTTAAAAGCGAAAATTAAAGATTCCAACATCTGGCTAAAATAGTCGGATGTTTTTTATTTCACTTTAGTTTGATATTTTTAATAACTGTTTGAAATATGGTTGTTAAATATAAAAAAAACAGAAAATGAACAAAAAACAACAGAAAAATATTGACAACGATTTCATATAGTGTTATACTTATAGCATAAAGTTAATGGAAAGAAGGGAAAACCTTATGGGATTAGATCATTTCTTTGACAAAAACCTTGTGTTTTGCTTAGAAGCGGATAATCAAGAACATCTCTTTGATCAGGTTGCAACTTTACTGGAAGAACGAGAAATCGTAACTCCAACCTATCGTGAAGCCTTGATCACGCGTGAAAAGTCATTTCCAACTGGCTTAGATATGGAATTTTTAGGTAAGGATTTGCCAAATGTGGCTATTCCTCACACAGATATTGTTCATAATCTAGCCGAAAAAGTTGTGGTCGTTCGGTTAGAAAAACCAGTGACTTTCCACAATATGATTGCGCCAGATAAGGAAGTAGAGGTATCCTTGCTCTTCTTTATCATTAATAACTCAAGTTCAAGCCAAACGAACATTCTTGCTCAGTTGATGGACTTCTTTACTGGAAATGGTCATCTTGAAGACCTATCAAAAATTTCTGAACCAGAAGCCCTCTATGCTTATATTGCTGAAGCAATTGCTTAATCTTGTCTATTAAAAATATTAAATCGGAGGAAATCCATATGATTAAAATTCTTGCTGCCTGCGGTGCAGGTGTTAACTCAAGCCACCAAATTAAAAGTGCTCTTGAAGAAGAACTTTCAAACCGCGGTTTCGATGTTCATTGTGATGCAGTTATGGTAAAAGACGTTAATGAAGACCTTATCAAAGGTTATGACATTTTTACACCAATTGCTGCGACAGACCTTGGTTTTGACCCAGGTATTCCAGTTATCGAAGCTGGACCAATCTTATTCCGTATCCCAGCTATGAGTGCTCCAGTATTTGACAATATTGAAGCAGCTATCAAAGAACACGGATTAAGCTAATTTAAATTTGTTAACATTCATATAACATAAAAAACGGGAGGAATTATTATGGATGTCATTATCAAACTGGCCAACGATATCTTCAAACCTATCTTGGATATGGGTGGACCGATCATCATGCTGATCATTTTGACAGTATTGGCTCTACTTTTTGGAGTGAAATTCTCCAAAGCGCTTGAAGGTGGTATCAAACTTGCCATCGCTCTTACTGGTATCGGTGCCATCATCGGTATGCTAAATGGTGCTTTCTCAGCATCACTTGCAAAATTCGTTGAGAATACTGGTATTCAATTGAACATCACCGACGTTGGTTGGGCACCACTCGCTACAATCACTTGGGGCTCTGCTTGGACACTTTACTTCTTGCTCATAATGTTGATTGTCAACGTAGTGATGCTTGCTATGAAGAAAACTGATACACTTGACGTTGATATCTTCGATATCTGGCACTTGTCTATCACAGGTCTTTTGATTAAATGGTATGCAGACAACAATGGCGTTAGCCAAGGAGTTTCACTCTTTATCGCGACTGCAGCAGTTGTTCTTGTTGGGGTTCTTAAAATCATCAACTCTGACTTGATGAAACCTACATTTGATGACCTTCTTAATGCACCAAGTTCATCACCAATGACTTCAACTCACATGAACTACATGATGAACCCAGTTATCATGGTTTTGGATAAGATTTTTGAAAAACTTTTCCCAGGTCTTGATAAATACGACTTTGACGCTGCTAAATTGAACAAGAAAATCGGTTTCTGGGGTTCTAAATTCTTCATCGGTTTCATCCTTGGTATCGTTATCGGTTTGATGGGCACTCCACATCCAGTTGCAGGTGTTGAAGGCGCTGATAAATGGGAACTTGTTATCAAAGGTTGGTTGTCTCTTGGTTTGACAGCCGGTGTATCTTTGGAACTCTTCTCACTAATCGGTTCTTGGTTCATCGCCGCCGTAGAACCACTTTCACAAGGTATTACAAACGTTGCTACTAAACGTCTTCAAGGACGTAAATTCAACATCGGTCTTGACTGGCCATTCATCGCTGGTCGTGCTGAAATCTGGGCTTGTGCCAACGTACTTGCACCAATCATGTTGGTTGAAGCAGTGCTTCTTTCAAACGTCGGAAATGGTATCTTGCCACTTGCAGGTATTATCGCTATGGGTGTTACTCCAGCTCTCTTGGTTGTAACACGTGGTAAATTGCTCCGTATGATTATCTTCGGAACACTCTTGTTGCCACTCTTCCTTCTTTCAGGTACGCTTATCGCACCATTTGCAACAGAACTTGCTAAAGGTGTAGGTGCCTTCCCAGAAGGTGTGAGCCAAACTCAATTGATCACTCACTCAACTCTTGAAGGACCAATCGAAAAACTTCTTGGTTGGTCAATTGGTAATACTACAACTGGTGATATCAAAGCAATCCTTGGTGCAGTAGTCTTCCTTGTATTCTATATCGGTATCTTTGCTTGGTACAGAAAACAAATGATCAAACGTAACGAAGAGTACGCGGCAAAAGCAAAATAATGCGCTCCTATAAAATGTAAGCTCAATGAAAATCAAAGAGCAAACTAGGAAGCTATCCGCAGGCTGTACTAAAGTACGGCAAGGCGACGCTGACGAAGTTTGAATTGGATTTTCGCAGAGTGTAAATTGTTGAAACTAGGTTGTCATACCATTAGGAGTGACAGCCTAGTTTTTTATAAACTATTAAGAAATCGGAGAAAATAATGGTAATTGAATTAAAATCAGAACAATTAAGAGTTCAATTTAACAGTTTTGGTGGGGCTCTTTCTTCTATAAAAGATGCTGAAGGACTTGAGTATTTATGGCAAGGAGATGCTACTTATTGGAGTGGACAAGCTCCTGTTCTCTTTCCTATTTGTGGTTCATTGAGAGAGGATATAGCACTTTATATAGATGATAATGGACAAGAAAGTAAAGGAAAGATTCCTCGTCATGGTTTGGTTCGCAAGAAAGAATTTGAATTAGTTGAACAGACAGATAATAGTGTAACTTTTGCAATTGAAGACGATGAGAATACCTATCAGAACTACCCTTATCATTTCCGCCTAGAAATCACTTATAGCTTTACTGGCAAGACAGTACGGACTCAATACAAGATTTTCAATAAAGAAACTAGCAAGGTCATGCCTTACTTTATTGGTGGACATCCAGGATTTAATTGTCCTCTGCTTGATGATGAAGTCTATGAAGATTATTATCTAGAGTTTGAAAAAGAAGAGACTTGCTCTGTTCCACGTCCTTTCCCAGAAACAGGTATGTTGGATTTCCAAGATAGAAGTCCATGGCTAGAAGGTCAAAAAGAATTAGACCTCAGCTATGATCTTTTCAGTACAGATGCAGTTACCTTAGATGAATTGCAATCTAGAACAATTGCACTTCGTTCTCGTAAACATGATAAGGGATTGAAAGTGCACTTTGCAGAGTTTCCAAATCTCATCATCTGGTCAACTTTGAATAAAGGACCTTTCATTGCTTTTGAACCATGGTCTGGCTTGTCAACATCCCTTGAAGAAGGAAATCATCTAGAAGATAAGAAGAATGTTCGCCTCCTAGAACCTGGTCAAGTGGATCAAATTGGTTTTGATATCGAAATTTTTTAATTAAAAAAACACAAAAACAAACATTAATTGTTGACTTTTTTAAGAAATAGGAGTATATTATGTTTGTAAGCAACAAATGATGTTTGTCACAAACAAACAATCACTTGTTATATTCTCTTTCGTAGAGAAAGATTATTTCTAGGAAACTGATTTCCTAAACTTGAATAAGGTGTCATTCATCTCATTCAATCCAATTTGTCAATAAACTGCTAGAAAACTTTTTGTAGGTAATACTCAATGAAAATTAAAGAGCAAACTAGGAAACTAGCCGCAGGCTGTACTTGAGTACGGCAAGGCGACGTTGACGCGGTTTGAATTTGATTTTCGAAGAGTATAAACTGCTAACTATAAAAGGTTTTATTAGCCTAGAAAAATAAAAGGAGTATACAATATGTCTATTGTTATCGGTGCAGATGCTGCAGGTTTGAGATTGAAAGAAGTTGTGAAAGACTTCTTGGAAAAAGAAAACTTCCACGTTGTGGATGTTACAGCTGAAGGTCAAGACTTTGTTGATGTGACTCTTGCTGTTGCTGCAGAAGTAAACAAAGAAGAACAAAACCTTGGTATCGTGATTGATGCTTATGGAGCTGGTCCATTTATGGTTGCAACAAAAATCAAAGGAATGGTTGCTGCAGAAGTTTCTGACGAACGTTCAGCTTATATGACTCGTGGCCACAACAACTCACGTATGATCACTATGGGTGCACAACTTGTTGGTGATGAATTGGCTAAAAACATCGCTAAAGGATTTGTTAACGGTAAATACGATGGTGGACGTCACCAAATTCGTGTCGACATGTTGAACAAAATGTGCTAATTAGATTACAGTAAGAAAGGTAAGTTAAAAATGAGAATTGCAATTGGATGTGACCACATCGTAACAGATGAAAAAATGGCGGTTTCAGAATTTTTGAAATCAAAAGGATATGAAGTTATTGACTTTGGTACATATGACCATACACGTACTCACTACCCAATCTTTGGTAAAAAAGTAGGGGAAGCTGTAACTAGCGGTCAAGCTGATCTTGGGGTATGTATCTGTGGTACTGGTGTTGGTATCAACAACGCTGTAAATAAAGTTCCTGGTGTTCGTTCTGCCTTGGTTCGTGATATGACAACAGCCCTTTATGCTAAAGAACAATTGAACGCAAACGTTATCGGTTTTGGTGGTAAGATTACTGGTGAATTGCTCATGTGTGACATCATCGAAGCTTTCATCCATGCTGAATACAAACCATCTGAAGAAAACAAAAAATTGATTGCGAAAATTGAACACGTTGAAAGTCATAATGCTCAACAAACAGACGCAAACTTCTTCACTGAATTCCTTGAAAAATGGGATCGCGGAGAATACCACGATTAAGAGGTGACCTATGATTTTAACAGTCACAATGAACCCATCCATTGACATTTCCTATCCCTTGGATGAGTTGAAGATTGATACTGTCAATCGTGTGGTGGATGTAACCAAAACGGCTGGTGGTAAGGGACTCAATGTTACCCGAGTACTTTCAGAATTTGGGGATTCTGTTCTTGCTACTGGTTTAGTGGGTGGCAAACTTGGTGAGTTTTTGGTTGAAAATATCGATGATCAAGTAAAGAAAGATTTCTTCTCAATTCAGGGAGAAACTCGGAACTGTATCGCTATTCTCCACGGAGACAACCAAACAGAAGTTCTTGAAAAAGGTCCTGAAGTATTGGAACAGGAAGGTCAAGACTTTTTGGAACATTTCAAAAAACTCTTGGGCTCAGTTGAAGTAGTAGCTATCTCAGGTAGTCTGCCAGCTGGCCTTCCAGTTGCTTACTATGCGAGCTTGGTAGAACTTGCTAATCAAGCTGGTAAGCCTGTAGTCTTGGACTGCTCTGGTGCAGCGCTTCAGGCGGTTCTTGAATCACCACATAAACCAACAGTCATCAAACCAAATAATGAGGAATTGTCTCAACTTCTAGGAAGAGAAGTTTCTGAGGATTTGGATGAATTAAAAGAAGTCCTTCAAGAACCTTTGTTTGCAGGTATTGAATGGATTATCGTTTCACTTGGTGCCAACGGTGCTTTTGCCAAACATGGTGACACTTTCTACAAGGTAGATATTCCTAGAATTCAGGTGGTAAATCCTGTTGGATCTGGAGATTCTACTGTAGCAGGAATTTCTTCAGGACTTCTTCACAAAGAATCAGATGCAGAATTACTCATCAAGGCAAATGTCCTTGGTATGCTCAATGCTCAAGAAAAAATGACTGGTCATGTCAACATGGCCAACTATCAAGCTCTATATGATCAATTAATAGTAAAAGAGGTATAAAATGGCTTTAACAGAACAAAAACGTGCACGCTTAGAAAAACTTTCTGATGAAAATGGTATCATCTCAGCTCTTGCATTTGACCAACGTGGTGCTTTGAAACGCCTCATGGCTCAACACCAAACAGAAGAACCAACTGTGGCTCAAATGGAAGAACTTAAAGTTTTGGTAGCAGATGAATTGACTAAATACGCTTCATCTATGCTTCTTGATCCTGAATATGGACTTCCAGCAACTAAAGCTCTTGATGAAAAAGCTGGTCTTCTCCTTGCTTATGAAAAAACAGGTTATGACACAACAAGCACAAAACGCTTGCCAGACTGCTTGGATGTTTGGTCTGCAAAACGTATTAAAGAAGAAGGTGCAGATGCAGTTAAATTCTTGCTTTACTATGATGTAGATAGCTCAGACGAACTCAACCAAGAAAAACAAGCTTACATCGAACGTATCGGTTCTGAATGTGTGGCTGAAGATATCCCATTCTTCCTTGAAATCCTTGCTTACGATGAAAAAATTGCTGACGCAGGTTCTGTAGAATACGCTAAAGTAAAACCACACAAAGTTATCGGCGCTATGAAAGTCTTCTCAGACCCACGCTTTAACATTGATGTCTTGAAAGTAGAAGTTCCTGTTAACATTAAATATGTTGAAGGCTTCGCTGAAGGTGAAGTAGTTTATACACGTGAAGAAGCAGCAGCCTTCTTCAAAGCTCAAGATGAAGCAACTAACTTGCCTTACATCTACTTGAGTGCTGGTGTATCAGCTAAACTTTTCCAAGATACTCTTGTATTTGCTCATGAATCAGGTGCAAACTTTAACGGAGTTCTTTGTGGCCGTGCTACATGGGCTGGATCAGTTGAAGCATACATCAAAGATGGTGAAGCAGCAGCTCGCGAATGGCTTCGCACAACTGGTTTTGAAAACATTGATGAGCTCAATAAAGTTCTTCAAACAACAGCGACTTCATGGAAAGAACGCGTGTAAGCAAGTCCTCCTAGGTTAGGAACATGAATCTAAAAAAATTTTAAAAAAAGTTTTATGTAAAGGTTTACAAAATAACTTACTTGTGCTATACTTAAATCACAAGTTAATACAAGGTGAGTGTTACTAAGTAATATTAGGCATGATCACAGGTGAATTAGAAATCGGCTGATTTTCTAGTTCATTTGTGATCATTTTTTGTACTCATATACCTTTAAGATATAAAAGGAGGATGACATGTATCGAATTCTAAATCCAATGAATCACAATGTCTCGCTTGTCAGAAATGATAAAGGAGAAGAAGTGATTGTGATTGGTAAGGGGATTGCATTTGGAAAGAAGAAGGGGGATTTGATTGCTGAACATCAGGTTGAGAAAATCTTTCGGATGAAGACCGAAGAGTCCAGAGAAAACTTTATGGCTCTCCTCAAAGATGTTCCGCTTGATTTTATCACAGTGACCTATGAGATTATTGATAAGCTTTCCAAGAAATATCACTATCCGATTCAAGAGTATCTCTACGTAACCTTGACAGATCATATTTACTGTTCTTATCAAGCTCTAGCACAAGGAAGGTACAAGGATAGTAATCTGCCAGATATTTCCACTAAGTATCCTGTCGCTTTTCAAATCGCAAATGAAGCATTTGAAATTTACCGTCAGAAGCTAGCGGATCATTTTCCTGAGGACGAAATTATTCGGATTGCTTATCATTTCATTAATGCCGAAGGTGAAAATGAAGTGGAACTTGTGGAGTCGATTGATAAAAGGAAAGAAATTCTCAGGAATGTTGAAGAAGTGCTAAAGGGTTATGCAATTCAACGAACCAAAGAGAATAATCATTTCTATGATCGTTTTATGATTCATTTGAATTATTTCTTGGATTATTTGGATAGATCCAGAGATGATAATCAATCACTTCTGGATATGGAAGATCATATTAAACAATCCTATCCAAAAGCCTTCGAGATTGGTTCCAAGATCTATGATGTGATTACGCAACATACGGGTCTTGATTTGTATAAAAGTGAACGAGTTTATCTAGTTCTACATATCCAACGTTTATTGTCATAAAAATTTAATTAAAAATACATAAGGAGAATTCTATCATGAATAGAGAAGAAGTAACATTGTTAGGTTTTGAAATCGTAGCCTATGCTGGCGATGCTCGTTCAAAACTATTGGAAGCCTTGAAGGCTGCTGAAGCTGGTGATTTTGAAAAAGCGGACGCTCTGGTAGAGGAAGCTGGTAGCTGTATTGCAGAGGCTCACCACGCGCAAACAAGTCTATTGACTAAGGAAGCTTCTGGTGAAGACTTAGCTTATAGTGTGACCATGATGCATGGTCAAGATCACTTGATGACAACTATTTTGTTAAAAGATTTGATGCACCACTTAATCGAACTTTATAAGAGAGGAGTTAAATAATGAACAAACTCATTGCATTTATTGAGAAAGGAAAACCTTTCTTTGAGAAACTATCTCGTAATATCTATCTTCGTGCTATTCGTGATGGTTTCATTGCAGGTATGCCTGTTATTCTCTTCTCAAGTATTTTTATCTTGATTGCCTTTGTACCGAACTCATGGGGCTTTAAATGGTCTGATGAAGTTGTAGCCTTTCTGATGAAACCTTATAGCTATTCAATGGGTATTCTGGCTCTCTTGGTAGCTGGGACAACAGCTAAGTCATTGACCGACTCAGTAAACCGTAACATGGAGAAAACCAATCAAATCAACTATATGTCAACACTATTGGCAGCAATTGTTGGTTTGTTAATGTTGGCAGCTGATCCTATCGAAAATGGCCTAGCTACTGGATTCTTGGGGACAAAAGGTTTGCTTTCAGCCTTCCTTGCTGCCTTTGTTACTGTAGCCATCTATAAGGTTTGTGTTAAGAACAACGTCACTATTCGTATGCCTGACGAAGTTCCACCTAATATCTCACAAGTCTTTAAAGATGTGATTCCATTCACTCTCTCAGTTGTTTCTCTTTATGCTCTTGATTTACTAGCTCGTCATTTTGTTGGTGCAAGTGTGGCAGAATCAATCGGTAAATTCTTTGCACCATTATTCTCTGCTGCTGATGGTTATCTAGGTATTACGATTATCTTTGGTGCCTTTGCTTTCTTCTGGTTTGTTGGTATCCATGGTCCATCTATCGTTGAACCAGCTATCGCAGCTATTACCTATGCCAATGCCGAAGTCAACTTGAACCTTCTCCAACAAGGTATGCACGCTGACAAGATTCTTACTTCTGGTACACAAATGTTTATCGTTACCATGGGTGGTACTGGTGCGACACTGGTTGTTCCATTCATGTTCATGTGGTTAACAAAATCTAAACGTAACCGTGCAATCGGTCGTGCTTCAGTAGTCCCAACATTCTTTGGTGTAAATGAACCAATCTTGTTTGGTGCACCACTTGTATTAAACCCAATCTTCTTCATTCCATTTATCTTTGCTCCAATCGCAAACGTTTGGATCTTCAAATTCTTTATTGAAACACTTGGAATGAACTCATTTACTGCTAATCTACCATGGACAACTCCAGCTCCACTAGGTCTAGTTCTTGGTACGAACTTCCAAGTTCTATCATTCATTCTTGCTGCCCTTCTAATCGTGGTTGACGTAGTCATTTACTATCCATTCCTTAAAGTATATGATGAACAAATTCTTGAAGAAGAGCGTTCAGGTAAATCTAATGATGAATTGAAAGAAAAAGTTGCCGCAAACTTCAACACTGCAAAAGCAGATGCTATTCTTGAAAAAGCTGGTGTAGAAGCAGCACAAAATACAATCACTGAAGAAACAAATGTCCTCGTTCTCTGTGCAGGTGGAGGGACAAGTGGACTTCTTGCGAATGCTTTGAATAAGGCAGCTGCAGAATACAATGTTCCTGTGAAAGCAGCAGCAGGTGGCTATGGTGCTCACCGTGAAATGTTGCCAGAGTTTGATCTTGTTATCCTTGCCCCTCAAGTTGCTTCAAACTTTGAAGACATGAAAGCAGAAACAGATAAGCTCGGTATTAAACTAGCGAAAACAGAAGGCGCTCAATACATCAAATTAACTCGTGATGGAAAAGGTGCTCTTGCATTCGTACAAGCTCAATTCGATTAACGATAGGGACTGTGAAACAGTCTCCTATCGTTACGGCAATCGCTATGGCGAATTTCCTAATCGCCTTGTTAATTCGTCGGTAAAAAGCTATCGTTTTTACCTCCTCATGTCACAATTCGATTAATAATAGGGACTATGAAATAGTCTCCTATCGTTACGGCAATCGCTATGGCGAATTTCCTAATCGCCTTATTAATTCGTCGGTAAAAAGATATCGTTTTTACCTTCTCATGTCACAATTCGATTAACGATAGGGACTATGAAATAGTCTCCTATCGTTACGGCAATCGCTATGGCAAATTTCCTAATCGCCTTATTAATTCGTCGGTAAAAAGCTATCGTTTTTACCTCCTCATGTTACAATTCGGTGACTTGGTACAAGAAGTGAGATGGAGAAGGATGGCTCACTGACTCCTCTCCTCTCACTTTTACTTTATTTAAATCAAGAAATAGGTGAAAAAAATGACAAAAACATTACCAAAAGACTTTATTTTCGGTGGCGCAACAGCTGCCTATCAAGCAGAAGGTGCTACACATACTGATGGTAAAGGACCAGTTGCGTGGGATAAGTATCTTGAAGATAACTACTGGTACACTGCCGAACCAGCCAGTGATTTTTACAATCGATACCCAGTTGACCTCAAGCTAGCAGAAGAGTATGGTGTCAATGGTATTCGAATTTCTATTGCCTGGTCACGTATTTTCCCGACTGGTTACGATCAAGTAAATGCTAAAGGTGTTGAATTTTATCATAATCTATTTGCAGAGTGTCACAAACGTCATGTTGAGCCTTTTGTAACTCTTCATCACTTTGATACGCCAGAAGCTCTCCACTCAAATGGAGACTTCTTAAACCGTGAAAATATTGAACACTTTGTAGACTACGCTGCCTTCTGTTTTGAAGAATTCCCAGAAGTAAACTATTGGACAACCTTTAATGAAATTGGGCCAATTGGTGATGGTCAATACTTGGTTGGAAAATTCCCTCCAGGTATTCAGTACGACCTTGCCAAAGTTTTCCAATCGCACCACAATATGATGGTTTCTCATGCGCGTGCAGTTAAGCTATATAAAGATAAAGGTTATAAAGGTGAAATTGGTGTTGTTCACGCACTGCCAACCAAGTATCCTTTAGATCCTAAAAATCCAGCAGATGTTCGTGCAGCTGAGTTGGAAGATATCATCCACAATAAATTTATCTTGGATGCAACTTATCTAGGTCACTATTCAGCTGAAACGATGGAAGGCGTCAACCATATCTTATCAGTCAATGGTGGTAGCTTGGATCTTCGTGAAGAAGATTTCACAGCATTAGAAGCTGCGAAAGACTTGAATGATTTTCTAGGCATCAACTATTATATGAGTGACTGGATGGAAGCCTTTGATGGAGAAACTGAAATTATCCATAATGGTAAGGGTGAGAAAGGAAGCTCTAAATACCAAATCAAAGGTGTTGGTCGTCGTGTAGCTCCTGACTATGTACCACGTACGGATTGGGATTGGATTATCTACCCTCAAGGTTTGTATGACCAAATCATGCGCGTGAAGAAAGATTATCCGAACTATAAGAAGATTTACATCACTGAAAATGGACTTGGTTATAAAGATGAGTTTGTAGACAATACTGTTTATGATGATGGCCGTATTGATTATGTCAAACAACACTTAGAGGTCTTATCTGATGCGATTGCTGATGGTGCAAACGTCAAAGGATACTTCATCTGGTCATTGATGGACGTCTTCTCATGGTCAAACGGTTATGAAAAACGTTACGGTCTCTTCTATGTAGACTTTGAAACTCAAGAACGTTATCCTAAGAAATCAGCTCACTGGTACAAGAAAGTAGCAGAAAGTCAGATTATAGACTAGTAGAATGAGTAATTAGATATAGAATTCTAGTGAGGCAAAAGATGTTCAAAGATTTTATCCAATCTATTTATGAAAAAGTTTATATTATCAATTTTGATAAATGTTTTCAAATACCTTGTTTGACTAATGAGGAGCTGAAAAATTTTGGGAAATGGTATGTCTCTACCGGTAAAGAATGGATTTGCCATTCAGACTATGAGCTGGAAGAATTTAAAAATATCTTTTTAAATTTTATCAGTCCTGAAGAACGGGATAATATCTCCTTTGATTCAGATTTTATGCCGTTTCAACAATCATAAATAATCTAGGAAACTCCTTGTAAAAATCTTCATCCAAAAATGCGTCATATCAAGATTCTTATTTTCTTGATATGACGCATTTTATTTTTTATCAATCCTCAGTTTTATGGTTTAGAAAGAATAATTTTTGTTTGTTTTGAAAGTTGTTCAAACGTTTCTTTGCTCAGTTTAGAATCTGAAACGATGATATCAATATCAGAGATATTGTAGAAGGTATAGAAATCAAATTTATTGAACTTACTATGGTCAGCTAGTAAGTATTTTTTATTGGAATTATTGAGGGCGATGCGTTGAGATTCACCTTCCTCTTCACTAAAGGTCGCAATCGCATTGTCCTGAATACCATTACAGCTAACGAAAGCTTTAGAAAATTGAAGATTGGCTAAGTTTTGCAAGGTTAGTGTTCCCACAAAGGCTCCAGTGATAGAGCGGTAGTTTCCACCGATTAAAATCAAATCTGTTAGTTTTCGTTCGTTTAAGATGAGAAAGACTGGTAAACTGTTTGTTACAACACGAATATTATCAATTGGAAGTTCACGGGCAAAAGATTCTAAGGTCGTACCAGGGCCGATAAAAATAGTTTCACCCTCATCAATTAAATGGCCTGCAAAACGGCTAATTTCTTGTTTTTCTGCGATTTGTAAGCTTTGTTTTTCAATATTGGAACGTTCATTATTTAAAATAGAACCTGTGCGAATTTTCTCAGCTCCCCCGTGTACTCGAACAAGTAGATCCTTGTCTGCCAACTCTTGCAAGTAGCGTCTAGCAGTCATATCTGATACATCTAAGCGAGCCATAATTTCTTTTACAGTAATAGTTCCCTTTGTATTTACCGTTTCTAGAATATTATCTAGTTTTTCCTGCTTTAACATCGTTATCACCTCTATTTCTATTACTATTTTATCATAAAGTATTCAATCAATCAATCTAAAAAACAAAAGAAAACAAAAACAAAAACATCATGGTTGTTTTAAACAAACCATGATGTTTTTAGGCTCTATAATATTTGTAGTGGGTAAATCCCCTATGGATATTATGGAACCTATTTTGTTGTAGAAAAAAAGTTCCATATGACCTATAATGAAAAGCGACTAAACAACTCATTAGAAAGATT
>NZ_WIJO01000042.1:0-18259 GCF_009496205.1 Streptococcus mitis | reverse complement strand
GATTTCGGAACTTTGAAAACTTCAAAAAACGGATTTTTATCGCTCTGAATATCAAAAAAGAAAGGACGAAATTTGTCCTTTCTAGATATTAGCTTTTCTTCAACCCACTACAGTTGACAAAGAGCCAGAAAACAAAGATCTATCCATTAGGGTAGGTTTTTTTTGTGAATACAAAAAAGCCAAATCCGATTGAACCTGGCTTGATAATCATTGGCAATTAGATTGTATTGGCTGCCCAGACACTTACCGAAGCAGTTGAGACTGGAAATTGTCCATAACCTTCCTCATCAATTGTAACTTGACCTAGGTGGTTTTCAAGTAAATCTACAAAGGTTTGGTTAGCCCATTCTTGGCCGACAAACATTGATTTGCTGTTTTCTTGGTCATTTGAAATCAAGACTGCGATTGGGGATTGATTTTCAGCACCTGAGCGTACCCAACCAATACAGTTAGGATCATCAAAGTAGTCATTTTGTTCTCCATAAGCCAAATCTTTTCGGATAGCTAGGAGGCGGTCAAGGACTTCTTTGAAATCTTGCTGAGCATACTGCCCTGAAATACCATAGTAGTCTCCGTAAAAGACACATGGAAGGCCGTCTTGGCGTAATAGAATGAGGGCATAGGCTGCTGGTTTGAACCATTCTTCAACAGTAGACTCAAGAGCCTGACCACGTTGGGTATCGTGGTTGTCGACAAAGGTTACAGCCTTGTAAGGTTTGTCGACAACCAAGCTATCTGTGAAAATACCACGAAGGTCATAGTTTGCGCCAGCTTGACTGGCTTCAAAGAGATTCTGGTGGAGACGAACATCAACAAGGTCGAATCGTTCTTCCGTTTTTTCAAGATAGTCCAGATTGGCTTCCTTGTCAGGATTCCAGAATTCACCAAAAACATAGAAATCCTCACCGTATTTTTCCTTCATATCACGGATAAAATTGCTCATGAAGAAAGAGTCAATGTGTTTAACGGCATCCAAGCGGAAACCAGCTACACCAGTCGTTTCCATGAACCAGTCAGCCCAGTCATAGATATTTTGGATGACTTCAGGATGTTTAAAGTCTAGGTCGGCATACATGAGGTAGTCATAGTTACCGTTTTCATTATCGACCAATTCCTCATTTGCCCAACCCTTGTTGTCTCCTTGAATCAGATAAATCCCAGACTTGCGACGTTTGGCATCATAGTCTGTACCGGTGAAGTGGTACCAGTGCCAGTGGAAGTCATTGTAGGTATCTTGGCGACCATCGAAGGTAAAGCTAGTCCAGCCATTGATGGTGAAGGGTTCCCCAAGTTCAACTGTACGGTCTACAGGATCTACTTCAATAACCTGAAAGGCTTCCATGTGATCAGCAGCAGCCTTGTGATTGAGCACCACATCGGCCATAGGTTGAATTCCCTGTTCTTTTAGAGCTTGAATGGCTTGAAGATAGTCTTCTTTAAAACCATACTTGGTGCGGACAGTACCTTTTTGATTAAACTCTCCTAAGTCGAATAAGTCATAGACCCCATAGCCGACATCTTTTTCATTGGTAGCCTTGAAGGCTGGTGGCATCCAGACATGGCTGATACCGAGATCAGCTAGGTGTGGAGCATCTTCAGCCAGACGCGTCCAGTGCTGGCCGTCATGGGGCAGATACCATTCAAAGTATTGCATGAGTGTTTGATTTTGCATGATGTTTCCTCTTACTTGTCAATCTTGTTCTTTATTCTATCATAAAGTATCGGTTAGCTCAAACGTTTGCGTAAAACTGAATAATAAGTTTTTGACTATTTTATATAAAATGTTGATTTTTAAAATGAAAGCGCTATAATTATAGTAAATTACATAGATAAAGAGAGGAGATTTCTCATGATTGAATTTCAAAATGTTAGTAAGTTGTATGGTGATAAAGAGGCCTTGAGCAATCTCAATCTGCAGATTGAAAATGGAGAGATTATGGGCTTGATTGGCCATAATGGGGCTGGAAAATCGACCACTATAAAATCCTTAGTCAGTATCATTTCACCCAGCAGTGGTCGTATTTTGGTAGACGGTCAGGATTTATCGGAAAATCGTTTAGCTATTAAACGAAAAATTGGCTACGTAGCAGACTCGCCTGACTTATTTTTACGCTTAACAGCCAATGAATTTTGGGAATTAATCGCCTCCTCTTATGATCTGACTAGCTCTGACTTGGAGGCTAGTCTAGCTAGGCTATTGAAAATTTTTGATTTTGCTGAAAATCGCTATCAGGTCATTGAAACTTTTTCTCACGGAATGCGTCAGAAAGTCTTTGTCATAGGGGCACTCTTGTCTGATCCTGATATTTGGGTCTTGGACGAACCCTTGACTGGTTTGGATCCCCAGGCTGCCTTTGATTTGAAGCAGATGATGAAGGAACATGCACAAAAAGGCAAGACGGTCTTGTTTTCAACCCATGTTCTAGAGGTGGCCGAGCAAGTCTGTGATCGGATTGCCATTTTGAAAAAGGGGCATTTGATTTATTGTGGTAGCGTGGAGGACTTGAGAAAAGACCACCCAGACCAGTCTTTGGAAAGTATCTACCTTAGCCTTGCTGGTAGAAAAGAGGAGGTTTCAGATGCGTCTCAAGGTCATTAAAAAATTAGTGGATATCAATATTCTCTATTCATCTCAAGAAGCTAATCTGGCTAACCTACGAAAGAAGCAAGCTAAAAATCCTGGAAAAAAAGTAAATGTTTCCGCTAGAGTCCTAAGTTCTTACATTTTTTCTAGTCTCTTGATGCTTTTCATGTTTATAAATATAGCCTTTCGTTTTCCTTTTGAGGAAATGCCAAGTTTTTTTAGTAGCATGGTTGCTATTTTACTGGTGCTTGCCTTTTCAACTTCTTTCACTGCATTTTACAATGTCTTTTATGAGAGTAAGGATTTGGTATCGTATAGACCCTATGCCTTTAAAGAATCAGAGATTATAATCGCTAAAGGACTGTCTGTCCTCTTGCCAGCTCTGCCTGGAATTGTACCAATCCTAGCTTATTTTCTAGTCCTCTACATTAGGCTAGCTCCTTCTCTGTGGCTGGGCTTGCCTTTGATGCTGCTGTCCTTGGCCCTATTAATTGTCTCTGTTAGTTTAGTGATGGTAGTGGCAGTACATTTCTTGGCTCAGACTAGGGTCTTCAGAAAGTATCAGTCTATTTTTGCGAATGTGATGATTGGGATAGGAGTTCTCATACCTTTAATATTTGTCTTCTTTCTACAGTCGACTTCTGGAGTTATAGTTGACAGAGTTAGAGACATTCCACCTCTTCTTTATCCTATTCATCTCTTTTACAAAATAGCAGTGGAGCCTTTTTCGACAGAAGCCATCTTGGGTTTGCTCGCTTGGATAGGACTAACTCTCTTCCTGCTTTATCTGACCAAAAAGAAGGTTTTGCCTCGTTTTTATGATGTGATCCTACTTAATAGTGAGGAGAAGGTCAAAAAAGAACGTCGCAGCAAGGAGAGGATTTCAACTACTAAAAAGGGATTTTTCCGCATGGTTTTGCGCTACAACCTCTCCCTCTTGGGACAGGGAACCGGCGTGGTTACAGTGCTTTTTACAAGTGCTTTCCTTCCTTATCTCATGATGATTGGTCTGATTTCCAAAATCCGAGATTCTCAGATAGTTCCAGACATTCATCCTCCATACTGGTTACCCTTGTTTTTTATAGCTCTCTTTATAGCAGTTGTCAATAACAATATCACCAGCCTGCATTCAATTGCCTTGTCTTTAGAGAGGGAAAATTTTGATTTTCTGAAGAGTTTACCCTTTGACTTTGCTCGTTATGTGAAAGTGAAATTTTGGATTATATTTGCTGTCCAGTCCTTTTTACCAATTCTGACTTTACTTGGTTTTTCTCTATATCTAGGCTTGCCCATCCTTTCGATGATTTACCTTCTTGTAGTCTGGACCCTTGCCAGTGTCATCCTTTCTTGTCACCATTATTTTAAGGATGTGAAGAATCTGTCAACCAATTGGAGTAGTATTACTGACCTAGTGAATCGTTCAAATGGTATAGTCAAAATTGTTTTACTCTTAATTTATTGTGGTATCTTGTCGATTTCAGCCCTTGTGAGCATATTCTTGGTTCGGTCTCTATCTACTATCCTTGCCATCAGCTTGGGAGTAGGAGCTCTTATCCTCTTACTTGGTCTTGCTATATTTAGCTATCATTACTACCTGTCACGCATATTAGCAGAAGTAGAAAAAAGATGAGCTAGTTGGTCGCTTGCTTGATAAATTTTTAAAAAGAAATGCTCCTCCAAGACGGAAGAGCATTTTTTATTGTGATTTTGATTCGGTTTCTGCCGACTCTGGATGGAGTTCTTGGTAACTTGGTGCCTTGAAAAGGTCAGTACTGGTCTTACCTTGTCGTTGGCTAAAGAGACTGGTTGATTGACTACCTTTTTCCTGCTCAATCTTTTGAAGAATTGGTAAAGAATTGAGGTAAGAAATACTTTCTGTATCAACTTTTCCAAGATGATCTGCTTGGTAGAAACGTATCAAATCGCCAGTTTGAATCTGGTCGCTGATTTTCAGCTGTTGGCTGGCTGCCTGCCGAACAATGTCTAGTTCAGTCTGAGCTTGTTCATCAAGATTACTGATTTCAAGACCACTTTCAGTATAGTAGGTTCGTCCGTCATAACTGGTGTATTTAGGTGTGACGAAGGAATTGGCAGTCCGAAAGGCAACGATTTCTTGGTGGTCTGGTGATAGGAGGTCTTGGCCGACTTGAAGGAAGGAAGTGGATTCGATACCAAGGAGGTGTTCGAGAGTTGGTAAGATATCGATTTGTCCACCGTAGGTATTGATGATTTGTCCTTTTTCATAGCCAGGCATGACCACCATAAAAGGCACTCGTTGCAACATGGCATTGTCGTAATTCGACCAGTTCTCAGAAGTCTTGCCAATCAAGGGAGCCAGGTCAGGATTGCGGGAGTTAGAAATTCCATAATGGTCTCCGTAGATGACGATGATGGATTTTTCATAGAGGCCACTTTCTTTGAGATAGTCAAAGAAGGCCTTGATAGCACTATCCAGATAGTTAGCCGTTTGGAAGTAGCCATTGATTGTTTCATCTTTGGTTTTAGCCAGTGGGAAACCAAGCTCATCGCCTGTCAGATTGCTAGCATAGGGATAGTGATTGGACACCGTGATATACTTAGCATAAAAAGGCTGCTGCAAGTGCTCTAGATATTGGATAGAATCTTTCATCATGATTTTATCATTTAAACCATATTGGAAAGAATTGCTACTGTCTTGCTTGGTAAAATAGGAAGCATCAAAGAAGTATTGGTAGCCCCATTGTTTGTAGGTTGTATTTCGGTTCCAGAAGGTCCCAATATTACCATGAAAGACTGCACTTGATTGGTAGCCATTTTTTGATAGGATAAAAGGCGCAGCCTGCTGGGTATTGGTACCTCCATAGTTGACCATGAAGGAACCTTGGTCAAGTCCAAACAAACCAGTCTCCAGCATGGTTTCCGCATCTGAGGTCTTACCAGCCTTGACTTGGTTAAAGATATTCGAAAAGGCTAGGGTTGATTGCGAATGGTAGAGTGAATTAAGGAAGGGAGTGACTTCATGATCAGTTCCATCTATGTTGAGTTTATAGTCCAGTAGGAACTGCTGGAAACTTTCCAAGTGGAGATAAATCACATTTTTCCCTTTGGCTAATCCAAAATAGTCTGGATTAGGCTTAGTCGAATGTTCTTGGACATAATCTGTAATAGGTTGAAGGTCGGTCTCAGAGGCCTTAGCACGTTCTTTGTTGGCGCTATAGGATTGGTTGGCACTATAACCTAAAAAGGCTGGCAAACTAAGGGCACGAACAATATAATAATTAGAAAATCCTCGCGATAGGAGATCGGGACGTTCGATTTCAGCCAAGAAAAGATTAGCAGAAAAGAGCAGGGCTGAGAGAGCAGTGATAGCAACACTGGAGCGGAATTTGAAAGGTCTCCTATCCAGCTGGATGAGCTTCTTATAGAGAAGATAAGCCAGCAATGGGAAATCCATAAAATAGATGAAATCCCAAAAGCGCAGTAACTCTAGTTCGGCAGTACCAACAGACACCTTGCTGACCACTTTCATGGTATTGGCCGTGATAAAGTCACTAAATTCTCGATAGTAAAAGATATTGGAATAAAGCCAAATGAACAAAAGGCTATAAATAGCTATACTAAGGCCATAAAAGATCTTGGTTGACCGAGCATAGAGGGCTAGAGCCAGCAGGAGGAGTCCCAAGGGAAGGGGATTGAAAAAAGCGATAAAGGCAAGGTAATTCCCTTGCAGCTTGCCCAATTGAATATCTAAATTAAAGTCAACGGTATAGGCTAGTAAGGTTTTGAGCCAATAGAGGATTAAAAGGGTTAGGACAAAACCCAGTCTGGTACCCATGGCTTTTTGGATTTTGCTAAAATTGATTCTCACACAATTACTTCCTAAGTTTTTATTAGTATTAGTATACCATTTTTTAAAACTAGAGTAAAAAAGCAAGGGTAGTTTCTTTTTTGAGAATTGTCACAAAATTTGCTATAATAGTGACTATGAATAGAATAAGAGTCAGCAAAAGGGTTGAAAAAAAGCTTTCAAAGGGACTAGTTTTACTAGAAGCCAGTGATCTTGCAGATGTTCATCTCAAGGATCAGGAAGTAGAAGTTCATAGTCAAGATGGAACCTTTCTTGGGACTGCCTACCTTTCTGAGCAAAACAAGGGCTTGGGCTGGTTTGTTAGCAAAGACAAGGTGACCTTCAATCAAGCTTTCTTTGAAACGCTATTTAGAAAAGCTAAAGAAAAGAGAAAAGCCTACTATCAAGATGATTTGACAACTGCCTTCCGTCTCTTTAACCAAGAGGGAGATGGCTTTGGGGGTCTGACAGTGGACCTTTATGGCGACTATGCTGTCTTTTCTTGGTATAACTCTTATGTTTATCAGATTCGCAAGGTTATCTCAGAAGCCTTTAGACAGGTTTTTCCTGAGGTTTTAGGGGGATATGAGAAGATCCGCTTTAAGGGTTTGAACTATGAATCTGCTCATGTTTATGGTCAAGAAGCACCTGACTTTTTCACTGTTTTGGAAAATGGTGTCTTGTATCAAGTCTTTATGAATGATGGCCTGATGACAGGGATTTTCCTAGACCAGCATGAGGTTCGTGGTAGTCTAGTGGATGGATTGGCTATGGGCAAATCCTTGCTCAATATGTTTTCCTACACAGCAGCCTTTTCAGTAGCTGCGGCCATGGGTGGAGCTAGCCAGACAACTTCGGTTGACCTAGCTAAACGTTCACGAGAATTGTCTCAAGCGCATTTTCAGGCAAATGGAATCAGCACAGGCGACCATCGCTTTATAGTCATGGATGTCTTTGAGTATTTCAAGTATGCTAAGCGAAAAGGCTTGACTTACGATGTGATTGTTCTAGATCCGCCTAGCTTTGCTCGGAATAAAAAACAAACATTTTCTGTGGCTAAGGATTATCACAAGTTGATATCCCAGAGTCTTGAGATTTTAAATCCGGGCGGTATTATTATTGCCAGCACCAATGCTGCCAATGTATCCCGCCAGAAATTTATAGAACAAATTGATAAAGGCTTTGCAGGAAGAAGTTACCAGATTTTAAATAAATACGGTCTTCCAGCAGATTTTGCCTATAATAAAAAAGATGAAAGTAGTAATTACCTCAAGGTGATTAGTATGAAGGTTAGTAAATGAAATTAATCGTTTCAGTAATGCCAAGAAGTTTAGAGGAGGCCCAGGCTCTGGATGCCACGAGGTATCTGGATGCCGACATCATTGAATGGCGTGCCGACTATCTGCCTAAAGAAGCGATTTTGCAGGTGGCTCCAGCGATTTTTGAAAAATTTGCAGGTCGTGAATTGGTTTTCACGTTGCGAACTCGTTCTGAAGGGGGAGAAATCGACCTTTCTCCAGAAGAATATATCCATCTAATCAAGGAAGTGGCGCAACTCTATCAACCAGACTATATTGATTTTGAGTACTATAGCTACAAGGATGTTTTTGAGGAAATGCTGGACTTCCCAAATCTCGTTTTGAGTTACCATAATTTCCAAGAAACACCTGAAAATATGATGGAAATTTTGTCAGAGTTGACGAGTTTAAATCCAAAACTTGTTAAGGTTGCGGTGATGGCTCACACGGAGCAGGATGTGCTAGACTTGATGAACTATACACGAGGCTTTAAAACCCTCAATCCTGAGCAGGAATATGTAACTATTTCTATGGGTAAGGTGGGCAAGGTCTCTCGTATCACTGCAGATGTGACTGGTTCTAGCTGGTCCTTTGCTAGTCTAGATGAGGCAAGTGCCCCAGGTCAGATTTCCCTAGCTAATATGAAAAAAATTCGGGAGATTTTGGATGAAGCTTGATGGCTATACACGTTTAGCTGCCGTTGTTGCCAATCCTATTAAGCATTCTATTTCCCCATTTATTCACAATAGCGCCTTTGAGGCGACAGCTACCAATGGTGCTTACGTGGCTTGGGAGATTGAAGCGGGTGACTTGGCAGAAACAGTGGCCAATATTCGTCGCTACCAGATGTTTGGCATCAACTTGTCCATGCCCTATAAGGAGCAGGTGATTTCTTATTTGGATGAATTGAGTGACGAAGCGCGCTTGATTGGTGCGGTTAATACGGTTGTCAATGAGAATGGCAATTTAATTGGATATAATACAGATGGCAAGGGATTTTTTAAGAGCTTGCCTTCTTTTACAATTTCAGGTAAAAAGATGACCCTGCTTGGTGCAGGTGGTGCGGCTAAATCAATCTTGGCACAGGCTATTTTGGATGGTGTCAGTCAGATTTCAGTCTTTGTTCGTTCAGTTTCCATGGAAAAAACAAGACCATACCTAGACAAGTTACAGGAGCAGACAGGTTTTAAGGTGGACCTGTCTGCTTTAGAAGATGTTCCTGAACTGCAAGCAAGGATTGCTGAGTCGGATTTACTGGTCAATGCAACTAGTGTAGGGATGGATGGTCAATCCTCTCCAGTTCCTGAAAGCATAGTCTTACCAGAAACTCTTTTAGTAGCAGATATCATTTACCAACCCTTTGAAACACCATTTTTGAAATGGGCCAGAAGTCAGGGAAATCAAGCAGTCAATGGTCTGGGAATGTTGCTCTATCAAGCTGCAGAAGCTTTTCAACTGTGGACAGGAAAGGAAATGCCGACAGAAGAGATTTGGCAGTCCTTAACAGAAAAATACCAATAAAGAAAAGGAGATTCTCCTATGAAAATCAGAATCGATATTCCTCATCATCCTTATGATATTCAGATTGAAAAAGGCTGTCTGGCTCAGGCTGGTCAATGGTTGCGAGAACTATGGCAACCACAAAAAGTGGTCATTGTAACAGACAACCATGTAGCTTCTCTTTATGCAGAGAAGGTCAAGCTCAGCCTAGAAGATGCTGGTTTTCAGGTAGCGGTATTTGACTTTTTGGAAGGGGAAGAAAGAAAGAATTTAACTACTGTTCAGAAAGTCTATGAATTTCTAGTTAAGCAGGGGCTGACTCGTAGCGATGGAATCGTGGCTCTCGGAGGTGGTGTCGTTGGAGACTTGGCTGGTTTCGTAGCCTCTACCTATATGCGGGGTATTCACTTTGTTCAGATTCCGACTAGTTTGACAGCCCAGGTTGATTCTTCTATCGGCGGAAAGACAGGTGTTAATACTCCATTTGCTAAAAATATGGTGGGGACCTTTGCCCAACCAGATGGGGTTTTGATTGATCCACTTGTTCTTGAAACTCTCGGAAAAAGAGAATTGATTGAAGGAATGGGTGAGGTTATCAAGTACGGCTTGATTGAGGATCCAGCACTTTGGGCTCTCTTGATGGAGCTAGATGGTACTGTAGAGAGCATTTTGGAACATGCAGAGACTTTGATTGAGCATTCTTGTCAGGTCAAGCGCAAGATGGTGGTTGAGGATGAGTTGGACAATGGTGTTCGCCTTTACCTCAATTTTGGCCATACTATTGGTCATGCTATTGAAGCAACTGCCGGTTATGGCAAGGTCATGCATGGTGAAGCTGTTGCCATGGGAATGGTTCAGATTTCCAAGGTTGCTGAGGAAAAAGGTCTCATGCCAGCTGGCATAACTCAGTCCATTACAGATATGTGTCAGAAATTTGGCTTGCCTGTTGATTATGAAAACTGGGATGTTGACAAGCTTTATCAGGCTTTGACTCATGACAAGAAAGCGCGTGGCAATACCTTGAAATTGGTCTTGGTACCAGAGCTCGGTTCAGCGACTATTCACCCAGTTTCTCTGGAAGAGATGAAAGACTACTTGGTAAAATAAGGAGAGTGTATGAGATATTTAACTGCAGGAGAATCACACGGCCCCCGTCTGACGGCTATCATTGAAGGAATTCCAGCTGGACTCCCTTTGACAGCAGAGGACATCAATGAGGATTTGAAACGCCGTCAGGGTGGCTACGGTCGTGGCGGTCGTATGAAGATTGAGAGTGACCAGGTTGTCTTTACTTCAGGCGTTCGCCATGGGAAGACGACAGGGGCTCCTATTACAATGGATGTCATCAATAAGGACCACCAAAAATGGCTGGATATCATGTCTGCGGAAGACATTGAAGAGCGACTTAAAAGCAAACGAAAAATCACCCATCCTCGCCCAGGACATGCCGATTTGGTTGGGGGTATCAAGTACCGTTTTGACGATTTGCGAAATTCTTTAGAACGTTCATCAGCTCGTGAAACCACCATGCGGGTAGCAGTTGGTGCAGTAGCCAAACGCCTCTTGGCTGAGCTGGATATGGAGATTGCCAACCATGTCGTGGTCTTTGGTGGCAAGGAAATCGATGTTCCTGAAAATCTAACAGTCGCTGAGATTAAGGAACGAGCTGCCCAGTCTGAAGTTTCTATTGTCAACCAAGAAAGAGAACAGGAAATCAAGGACTATATTGACCAAATCAAGCGTGATGGAGATACCATCGGTGGGGTTGTCGAGACAGTTGTCGGAGGTGTTCCAGTTGGTCTTGGTTCCTATGTCCAATGGGACAGAAAATTGGATGCAAGATTGGCCCAAGCTGTTGTCTCTATCAATGCCTTTAAAGGGGTGGAATTTGGTCTTGGCTTTGAAGCTGGTTATCGTAAAGGCAGCCAAGTCATGGATGAAATTCTCTGGTCTGAAGAAGACGGCTATACTCGCCGTACCAATAATCTAGGTGGCTTTGAAGGTGGTATGACCAATGGGCAACCCATCGTTGTTCGTGGCGTCATGAAGCCCATTCCTACTCTCTACAAACCACTTATGAGTGTGGATATCGAAACCCATGAACCCTATAAGGCAACTGTTGAGAGAAGTGATCCGACCGCTCTTCCAGCTGCAGGAGTGGTCATGGAAGCTGTTGTGGCAACGGTTCTGGCACAAGAAATCCTTGAAAAATTCTCATCAGACAATCTAGAGGAATTAAAAGAAGCGGTAGCCAAACACCGAGACTATACAAAGAACTATTAAGGAGTTCCTATGGCAAAAACAGTCTATATCGCAGGTCTTGGATTGATTGGAGCCTCTATGGCCCTAGGTATCAAACGTGATCATCCAGATTATGAAATTTTAGGTTATAATCGCAGTCAAGCTTCGAGAGATATTGCCTTGAAAGAAGGCATGATTGACCGTGCAACGGATGATTTTGCCAGTTTTGCTCCTCTTGCGGATATTATTATTCTCAGCTTGCCAATCAAACAAACCATTGCTTTCATTAAGGAATTGGCCAACTTGGACTTGAAAGAAGGCGTCATTATTTTAGATTCTGGTTCGACCAAGTCAGCCATTGTAGATGCAGCGGAGAACTATTTGGCTGGCAAGTCGATTCGTTTTGTAGGAGCCCATCCTATGGCTGGTAGTCACAAGACAGGGGCTGCTTCTGCGGATGTCAATCTTTTTGAAAATGCCTATTATATCTTTACACCTTCGAGCCTGACAGGTCCTGACACACTTGCGGAAATGAAGGATCTGCTTTCAGGTCTTCATGCTCGTTTTATCGAGATTGATGCCAAGGAGCATGATCGTGTCACTTCTCAGATTAGCCATTTTCCTCATATTCTGGCTTCCAGTCTCATGGAACAGACTGCGGTCTATGCTCAAAAACATGAGATGGCAAGGCGCTTTGCGGCCGGTGGTTTTCGAGATATGACTCGAATTGCAGAAAGCGAGCCAGGTATGTGGACCTCTATTCTCTTGTCCAATCGTGAGACTATCATAGAGCGGATTGAGGATTTTAAGGAACGTTTGGATGAGGTTGGTCAGGCTATCAGCAAGGGAGATGAGGAGCAAATCTGGAATTTTTTCAACCAAGCGCGGGAGCAACGTCAGGCCATGGAAATTCATAAGCGTGGTGGTGTGGATAGTTCTTATGACCTCTATGTTGACGTTCCCGATGAAGAAAACGTCATCCTGCGGATTTTGGAATTGCTACGAGGAACTTCCTTGGTCAATATTCATATCAACGAGGAAAACCGTGAGGATATTCACGGAATCCTACAAATTTCATTTAAAAATGCTCAAGACTTGGAACGAGCCGAGCACCTCATAACAGAAAACACCGACTATACAGTCGTTGTCAAATAAGGAGAAAAATATGTCAAATATTTACGATAGTGCAAACGAACTCAGTCGCGGTCTACGCGAATTACCAGAATACAAGGCTGTCAAAGCAGCTAAAGATGCTATTTCAGCAGATGCTGAGGCAAGCAAAATTTTTACAGAATATGTTGCCTTCCAAGAGGAAATTCAAAGACTAGCCCAGACAGGTCAAATGCCAGATGCATCCTTCCAAGCGAAGATGGAAAACTTTGGTAAACAGATTCAAGGAAATAGCCTCTTGTCAGAATTCTTTACTAAGCAACAACAATTGGCAATTTACCTTTCTGACATTGAAAAAATTGTTTTCGAACCAGTTTCAGAATTGCTAAAATAAGAAAATAACTATCATAAAGTCAGGAATTTTTAAGGAATTTCTGACTTTTTATGATAAAATAGGTAAAAGTATTGCAAGTATGAGGTCGAGTATGAAACTAAAAACAAACATTAGCCACTTACACGGCAGTATCCGAGTTCCAGGTGACAAGTCTATTAGCCATCGTTCCATTATCTTTGGCAGTTTGGCTGAGGGTGAGACCAAGGTTTATGATATATTACGTGGCGAAGACGTCCTTTCGACCATGCAAGTCTTTCGTGACCTTGGTGTTGAGATTGAGGATAAAGATGGGGTTATTACCATTCAAGGTGTAGGTATGGATGGCTTAAAAGCGCCACAAAATGCCCTTGATATGGGAAATTCTGGAACGTCGATTCGCCTGATTTCAGGTGTTCTTGCTGGTGCAGATTTTGAAGTAGAAATGTTTGGAGATGATAGTCTTTCCAAACGTCCTATGGACCGTGTGACGATTCCATTGAAAAAAATGGGTGTTAACATTTCAGGGCAAACTGAACGAGACTTGCCTCCCCTTCATTTAAAAGGGACGAAAAACCTAAGACCTATTCATTATGAGTTGCCAATTGCCTCTGCCCAAGTCAAGTCAGCCTTGATGTTTGCGGCCTTGCAGGCTCAGGGAGAGTCCGTAATTATCGAAAAAGAGTGCACTCGTAATCATACTGAAGATATGCTACAGCAATTTGGTGGTCATTTAAGTGTGGACGGTAAGAAAATCACAGTCCAAGGGCCACAAAAATTGACAGGACAGAAGGTGGTCGTACCAGGAGATATTTCCAGTGCAGCCTTTTGGTTGGTCGCAGGTTTGATTGTTCCAAATTCTCGTGTAGTGCTTAAGAATGTTGGTATTAACGAAACGCGTACAGGTATCATTGATGTCATTCGCGCCATGGGTGGAAAATTAGAAGTTACTGAAATTGACCCAGTCGCTAAATCTGCTACTTTGACTGTTGAGTCTTCTGACTTGAAAGGAACAGAGATTGGTGGCGCTTTGATTCCACGCTTGATTGATGAATTGCCAGTTATCGCCCTGCTTGCGACTCAAGCCCAAGGTGTAACAGTTATCAAGGATGCTGAGGAACTTAAGGTTAAGGAAACAGATCGCATTCAGGTGGTAGCAGATGCTTTAAATAGCATGGGTGCGGATATCACACCTACAGCAGATGGAATGATTATCAAAGGGGAGTCAGCACTTCACGGTGCTAGAGTCAATACTTTTGGTGACCACCGTATTGGCATGATGACAGCTATCGCAGCGCTTTTGGTAGCAGATGGAGAAGTGGAGCTTGACCGTGCTGAAGCCATCAATACCAGCTATCCTAGCTTCTTTGATGATTTGGAGAGCTTGATTCATGGCTAAGGTGTTATTAGGCTTTATGGGAGCTGGCAAATCCACTATTGCAAGAGGCTTGGACCCTAATTACCTTGATATGGATGCCCTGATAGAGAAGCGCTTAGGCATGTCCATTACGGAATTTTTCTCGGAAAAGGGAGAAGGAGCCTTTCGTCAGATAGAATCAGAAGTCCTAGCTGATTTACTACAAAGAGATCAAGTTGTGTCAACTGGTGGAGGAGTGGTTATTTCTCAGCGAAATTGTGACTTACTAAAGACAAATTCTGATAATATCTATCTGAAAGCTGATTTTGAAACCCTCTACCACCGTATCGCAGCTGATCAGGACAATCAGCGCCCGCTTTTTCTAAATAATAGTAAGGAAGAACTTGCAGCTATTTTCCAAGAAAGACAGGCTTGGTATGAGGAAGTGGCTAGTCGGGTTTTGGATGTGACTAAGCTAAGCCCAGAGGAAATTATAGAGGAACTGAGATGAAAATTGCTTATCTAGGTCCCAAGGGATCATTTTCACATCACGTTGTGCAGACAGCTTTTCCTCATGAGGAATTGCAGGCCTTTGCCAACATTACAGATGTTATCAAGGCTTATGAACAAGGCTTGGTGGACTATTCTGTGGTGCCAGTTGAAAACTCTATCGAGGGTAGTGTTCATGAAACCTTGGACTACCTTTTTCATCAGGCTCGCATTCAAGCAGTGGCAGAAATCGTTCAGCCTATTCATCAGCAGTTGATGGTGGTCCCAGGTCATACTAAGATTGAAAAGATTTTTTCTCATCCTCAGGCTTTGGCTCAAGGAAAGAAATTCATCGATGAACAGTATCCAGATGCCCAAATCGAGGTGACTGCTAGTACAGCCTATGCGGCCCGTTTTATTTCCGAACATCCAGACCAACCTTATGCAGCGATTGCACCTAGAAGTTCTGCTGAAGAATATGGCTTGGAACTGATTGCCGAGGATATTCAGGAAATGGAAGCCAATTTCACACGTTTCTGGGTCTTGGGAGCTGAAAAGCCTGGTATTCCCTTGAAAGCACAAAGGGAGAAAATGAGTTTGGCCTTGACCTTACCGGACAACCTTCCAGGTGCACTTTATAAGGCCCTATCGACCTTTGCTTGGAGAGGAATTGACCTGACAAAAATTGAAAGTCGGCCACTCAAGACAGCACTGGGAGAATACTTTTTCATTATTGATGTGGACTATGCTGATAAGGACTTGATCCACTTTGCCCAAAAAGAATTAGAAGCGATTGGAATCCAGTATAAAGTTCTGGGTGCCTATCCCATTTATCCAATATCAGACCATGGAAAGGAGAGAAGATGAGCAAAGAAAATCCGTTAAGCCATCACGAGCAGTTGCGTTATGACTATCTTTTTAAGAACATTCATTACCTCAATGAGCGAGAGAAAAAAGAGTTTGCTTACCTGCAAGGTAAGTTAAATATGGCTAGCAGTAGTAAAGCTTCTCCAGAAATTTATAATGAAAATTACGATATGGAAGAGTCTTTCATGGAACCAGTCAATCAGTCTCCTCTTCCATCCTATGGTAACCGTAGTCGTGCAAAAAAATATCAGAAAAGTCATCCTCTTCCAAAGGTTAAGTCCAAAAAACGTAAGATTCGTTGGGGGCGCATTTTTGCAGGATTGCTTGCCCTTCTAGCCTGTGTCGGTTTTGGCATGATTTTTATGTTCCTAAAAGGCTATTCAAATGCTGATCCAAATAAACCTGCTAATGCTAAGGCAGCTCAAGTAGAAGTTTTTCATGGTCAAGATACCAAGGATGGGGTTAATATCTTGATCATGGGAACGGATGGACGGATTGGCCAAAATAGTACTGAGACGAGAACGGACTCTATTATGGTACTAAATGTTGGTGGTTCAGATAAGAAAATCAAGCTGGTCAGCTTCATGCGTGATAATTTGGTTTATATAGACGGTTATAGCCAAGTCATTAACGGCAGAAAGCAATCCGATAATAAGTTAAATGTTGCTTATGAGTTAGGAGAACAAGAAGGCCAAAAAGGGGCAGAAATGGTTCGCCAAGTATTGAAAGATAATTTTGACTTGGACATTAAGTACTATGCCTTGGTTGATTTCCAGGCCTTCGCAACTGCTATTGATACTCTATTTCCTGATGGTGTGACGATTGATGCCAAATTCTCAACCTTAGAAGGTCAACCTTTAACCGAAGCTACAGTCGGAGATGATTTACATGCTACGGAAACAGAGTCACCAACCCAGACTATCAAAGTTGGGAAACAGCAGATGAACGGTTCGACCTTGCTAAATTATGCTCGCTTCCGTGATGATGACGAAGGTGATTATGGTCGTACAAAGAGACAACAGCAAGTGTTGACAGCTGTTCTGCAACAACTCAAGGATCCAACCAAACTCTTTACTGGATCAGAAGCACTTGGTAAGGTCTTTGGCATGACCTCTACGAATGTTCCGTATAGTTTCCTACTGACCAATGGTTTATCCTTCCTAGATGGAGCGCAAAATGGCATTGAAAGATTAACAGTTCCAGAACTAGGTGATTGGGTCGATGCCTATGATGTTTATGGAGGACAGGCACTCTTAGTAGACCAAAATAAATATCAAACCAAGCTTGCCCAAATGGGAATGAGATAAGTTAAGACAAAATTCCAAATAAAAAACTATACTTTAAATATAAAATAACGATCCTTGGACAATAGTCCCTTATCTCCAAAAAAAGCAACAGATTTGCCGTTGCTTTTTTACATGGTTGCGATAGTCTTTGTAAAATAGAATTGCTTAATAAACCATTTAGAAAGTCTATCGCATGCATTTTCACTATAACACAAATCAAACAACTTTACCACTAGAAATCAGTTCTTTCTTACCACAAGATCATCTTGTCTTTACTATTGAAAAAGTGGTGAATACATTGGAAGATTGTCACTTCGACGCCTTTTATCATGCCTTTGGTCACCCGTCTTATCACCCTAAAATGCTTGTATCTACTCTTTTATTTTCCTATTTACAAGAGATTTTCTCTGGCCAAAAAATTGCTAATGAAGAGTATACAAGTTATTCTGAAACATATCCCATGAAAATCAAAAACGATAAAGGAAAGAAACCATCGGTACAGTTCGTCAGGTGATTGAAAACGAGGCAGGATTGAAGGTTTACGCCAGACAAATCTTTATGGTATACTATAAGTAAATCAGTACATGATATATTTGTAAAATAACATAAAGGAGACGTCATGAAGTCATTAAAAATTGTAGGAATCATTTTAGCTAGTTTATTAGTTATTGTTGGATTAAGTATAGGAGGATATAAAGTAATGCAAAAAGTAGAACACGATGAGATGGCGAGAATTGTTAAAAGTGATGAAGTCAAAAAGATTGTTGAAAACAAACTTAAATATCTAGATAGTGAGGCCTTAACAAAAGAAGGTACAATAAAATCGTATGAAATTGATATCAACTCAATTAAGCATAATCCCATGGGTGGAATTGATTTTAAAGTATATGTAAATTCAGATAAAAAACTAAGAGTAATGTATGGATTAGAGAAAGATAGCACTACAGGAAAAATTGAATATTCAGGTGGCGGCTATTCTGCTCAACTTGCAGAATTGTTAAAAAAGGTGAAAAAATGATACAAAAATATACGGAACATGATAGACAAAAAATTGCTGCTAGAGAATATACGGAGTATACGAAGGATGATCCAATTGATATTGGAACTGATAAAAATCGTAAAAACCAGTGGAAATCCGTGTCAGGGTAAGTTCCACTGGTTTTACTAATGCTTGATTTCATCGCTTTTGTAACCAAAATGAATCAAAAAAAGAGCGCACAAAATCCCCTCATCTGAAAGCGTTTCAGATTAAGTTCCGCTATGGTGGAAGTTAGTGTGAGACGTTTGAATGGGGTTGAAGGTTAATTTTTAGAACGAGTAATGTAGCAAAC
>NZ_WIJO01000041.1:0-18495 GCF_009496205.1 Streptococcus mitis | reverse complement strand
GGATTTCGGAACTTTGAAAACTTCAAAAAACGGATTTTTATCGCTCTGAATATCAAAAAAGAAAGGACGAAATTTGTCCTTTCTAGATATTAGCTTTTCTTCAACCCACTACAGTTGACAAAGAGCCTTTTATTTTACCACATTTCATGGAAAAATGGAGAAAGTTTTCAGAAAAGAGAAAGAGAACCCTAAGGCTCTCTCATTCTCTTTTATTCTACTGTTTCTTCCACAGTTTCAACGGCAGTATCCACAACTACTTCTGTTGTTTCTTCGTTTCCTTCTTCCTCTACTGGAGGATTAAGGTATTCTTCTTCGTTGATAGCATGTGGTTCAAGGTTACGGTAGCGGGCCATACCAGTACCTGCTGGGATGATCTTACCGATGATAACATTTTCTTTAAGTCCAAGGAGATGGTCTTTCTTACCACGGATAGCCGCGTCAGTAAGGACACGAGTTGTTTCCTGGAAGGAAGCCGCTGACAAGAAACTATTGGTTTCAAGTGAGGCTTTGGTAATTCCCATAAGGACTGGACGACCTGTCGCTGGAACTCCTCCTGCGACAAGGACATCTTTGTTGGCATCTGTAAAGTCATTGATATCCATGAGAGTACCCATGAGAAGATCTGTGTCACCTGGATCCATGACACGTACTTTACGGATCATTTGACGAACCATTACCTCGATGTGTTTGTCACCGATTTCTACCCCTTGGCTACGGTAAACTTTTTGTACTTCACCGAGAAGGTAAGTTTCAACTGACAAGACATCACGAACTGCAAGGAGACGTTTTGGTTGGATAGAACCTTCTGTAAGAGCAGCACCACGCGCTACTTGGTCTCCAACTTCTACACGCATACGAGCTGTAAATGGAACGACATATTCCCCTTCGCCAGTTTCACCCTTAACAAAGACTTTCTTAGTACGAGTTGAAGCGTCTTCTTCGATAGCGGTAACTTGTCCTTTAACCTCTGTGATAACCGCTTCCCCTTTAGGATTGCGGGCTTCAAAAATTTCTTGGACACGAGGAAGACCCTGAGTAATATCGGTATTTGAGGCAACCCCACCCGTGTGGAAGGTACGCATTGTAAGCTGTGTACCAGGTTCCCCGATAGATTGGGCAGCGATTGTACCAACTGCTTCACCAACTTCAACCGCATCACCAGTAGCCAAGTTGATACCGTAACAGTGACGGCAGACACCATGACGAGTGTTACATGTAAATACAGAGCGGATAGTCACTTCTTCCACACCAGCATTAACAATTTCACGTGCCTTATCTTCTGTAATCAACTCATTTGAACCGATGATAACTGCACCAGTTTCTGGATGTTTAACAGTTTTCTTAGTATAACGACCGTTGAGACGTTCTTCTAGAGACTCGATCATCTCTTTTCCTTCTGCGATAGAACGGATCAGGAGACCACGGTCTGTTCCACAGTCGTCCTCACGGATGATAACGTCTTGGGCAACGTCAACCAAACGACGAGTCAAGTAACCTGAGTCGGCTGTCTTAAGGGCCGTATCGGTCATACCTTTACGCGCACCGTGAGTTGAGAAGAACATTTCGAGCACTGACAAACCTTCACGGAAGTTTGAAAGGATTGGCAATTCCATGATACGTCCGTTCGGAGCCGCCATCAAACCACGCATACCGGCAAGCTGTGAGAAGTTTGAGATGTTACCACGGGCTCCAGAGTCCATCATCATAACGATTGGGTTCTTCGGATCTTGGTTGGCAATCAAGCGTTTCTCAAGTTTTTCACGGGCAGCACGCCATTCAGCTGTAACGGCATTGTAACGCTCGTCGTCTGTGATCATACCACGACGGAATTGTTTGGTGATTTGTTCTACACGTTTGTGTGATTCTTCAATGATTTCAGCCTTGTCATCAACGACTGGGATATCGGCAATACCCACTGTCAATCCTGCAAGAGTTGAGTGGTGGTAACCGAGGTTCTTCATGCGGTCAAGTAGGGCAGAAGTTTCTGTCGTACGGAAACGTTTGAAGATTTCAGCGATGATATTTCCAAGGTTTTTCTTCTTGAATGGAGGGTTGAGTTCAAGATTGCTGATAGCTTCCTTGATATCTCCACCAAGTGGCAAGAAGTATTTAGAAGGAACGCCTTCTGTCAAGTTGGCATTGTTTGGTTCTTGCAAGTATGGTAGACCCTCTGGCATGATGTCGTTGAAGAGGATTTTACCAACTGTTGTAAGCAAGACCTTGTGTTTTTGCTCTTCTGTCCATGGTTTGTTGAGGCTGTCTGTTGCGATACCAACACGTGAGTGGAGGTGAACATAACCATTACGGTAAGCCATAACCGCTTCGTCACGGTCTTTGAAGACCATTCCTTCGCCTTCACGACCAGCTTCTTCCATGGTCAAATAGTAGTTACCCAAAACCATGTCCTGAGATGGAGTAACAACTGGTTTACCATCTTTCGGGTTCAAGATGTGCTCAGCAGCTAGCATGAGGATACGAGCTTCTGCTTGGGCTTCTTCTGAAAGCGGTACGTGGATGGCCATTTGGTCCCCGTCAAAGTCGGCATTGTAGGCTTCACAGACAAGCGGGTGCAAACGAAGGGCCTTACCATCAATCAAGACTGGCTCGAAGGCTTGGATACCCAAACGGTGAAGGGTCGGTGCGCGGTTCAAAAGCACTGGGTGTTCTTTAATCACTTCTTCAAGAATATCCCATATACGCTCATCTCCACGTTCCACCAAGCGTTTAGCCGCTTTGACGTTTTGCACGATATCACGCGCAACGATTTCACGCATCACGAATGGTTTAAAGAGCTCGATCGCCATTTCACGTGGCACACCACATTGGTACATCTTAAGAGTTGGACCAACGGCGATAACGGAACGTCCTGAGAAGTCAACACGTTTACCGAGCAAGTTTTGACGGAAGCGTCCTTGTTTCCCTTTAAGCATGTGGCTCAATGATTTAAGAGGACGGCTACCTGGTCCTGTGATTGGACGACCACGACGACCATTGTCAATCAAAGCGTCAACCGCTTCTTGAAGCATACGCTTCTCATTTTGAACGATAATACCTGGTGCATTCAACTCAAGCAAACGAGCCAAACGGTTGTTACGGTTGATAACACGGCGGTAAAGGTCGTTCAAGTCAGATGAGGCAAAACGGCCACCATCCAACTGCAACATTGGACGAAGATCTGGTGGAATAACTGGAAGGATGTTGAGAATCATCCATTCAGGTTTGTTTCCAGACTTGTAAAAGGCATCCAAAACATCCAAACGACGGATTGCTTTGACACGTTTTTGTCCAGTAGCTGTTTTCAACTCTTCTTTGAGTTCAGCAATTTCTTTTTCAAGATCTACTTGTTTCAAAAGGTCTTGGATAGCTTCGGCACCCATCTTGGCAACGAATGATCCATAGCCATACTCACGCAAGCGCTCACGGTATTCGCGCTCTGTCATGATAGACTTGTGCTCAAGTGGTGTATCCTTAGGATCAATCACCACATAAGCCGCAAAGTAGATAACTTCCTCGAGAGCGCGAGGGCTCATATCAAGGGTCAAGCCCATACGGCTTGGAATCCCCTTGAAGTACCAGATGTGAGATACAGGAGCTTTCAACTCGATGTGCCCCATACGCTCACGACGAACTTTTGTACGCGTTACTTCAACCCCACAACGGTCACAAACAATCCCTCTATAACGAATGCGTTTGTACTTACCACAAGCACATTCCCAGTCTTTTGTAGGACCAAAGATGACTTCATCAAAGAGTCCTTCACGTTCTGGTTTCAAAGTACGGTAATTGATTGTTTCAGGTTTTTTGACTTCTCCATAAGACCATGAACGGACTTTACTTGGAGAAGCTAGGGTTATTTGCATACTTTTAAAACGATTTACATCAACCACTATTTCTTCCCTTTCTATTCTAAGTGAACTGCTTATTCTTGTTCAGCAGCTTCTTCTGTTGCTTCCGCTTTTGTTGCTTTTTCAGCTTCTTCAGCTTCAAAGGCTGCTTTAGCCTCTTGTGCTGCTTTTTCGCGGGCTTTTTCAAGGTCATCTACGTGGATGACATCTTCGTCCATTCCTTCATCCAAGTCGCGAAGTTCCACTTCTTGGTCATCTTCGTCTAGGACACGCATGTCAAGACCAAGAGATTGCAATTCTTTGACAAGAACTCGGAAGGATTCTGGAACACCTGGTTTTGGAATTGGTTTTCCTTTTGTAATGGCTTCATAAGCTTTCAGACGTCCGTTGATATCGTCAGATTTGTAAGTCAAGATTTCTTGAAGGACATTTGACGCACCGTAGGCTTCAAGAGCCCAAACCTCCATCTCACCGAAACGTTGTCCACCAAACTGAGCTTTACCTCCGAGCGGTTGTTGGGTAACGGTTGAGTAAGGTCCGACTGAACGAGCGTGCAATTTATCATCAACCATGTGGTGGAGTTTGATCATGTACATGACACCAACTGATACACGGTTGTCAAAGGGCTCACCTGTACGTCCATCGTAAAGGATTGTTTTGGCATCGCTGTCCATACCTGCTTCTTTAACAGTTGACCAAAGGTCTTCAGAACTTGCTCCGTCAAAGACTGGTGTTGCGATGTGAATACCAAGAGTACGAGCAGCCATACCAAGGTGGAGCTCCATAACCTGACCGATATTCATACGTGATGGCACCCCAAGTGGGTTCAACATGATATCGACTGGAGTTCCGTCCGGAAGGTAAGGCATGTCTTCTACAGGAACGATACGAGAGACAACCCCTTTATTTCCGTGACGTCCGGCCATCTTATCTCCGACCTTGATCTTACGTTTTTGAGCGATGTAGACGCGAACCAGCATGTTGACACCTGATTGCAACTCGTCTCCATTTGCACGTGTAAAGATCTTAACATCACGAACGACACCATCGGCACCGTGTGGTACACGAAGAGAAGTATCACGCACTTCACGAGATTTATCTCCGAAGATAGCGTGCAAGAGACGTTCTTCAGCTGAAAGGTCTTTCTCACCCTTAGGTGTTACTTTACCTACAAGGATGTCGCCTTCTTTAACCTCGGCACCGATACGGATAATACCCATTTCGTCAAGGTCTTTAAGAGCGTCTTCCCCAACATTTGGAATTTCACGAGTAATTTCTTCAGGCCCAAGCTTTGTATCGCGCGTTTCTGATTCGTATTCTTCAAGGTGGACAGATGTGTAGACATCGTCTTTAACCAAGCGTTCGCTCATGATAACAGCATCCTCGAAGTTGTATCCTTCCCAAGTCATGTAGGCAACGATTGGGTTTTGTCCAAGCGCCATTTCTCCATTTTCCATAGAAGGTCCGTCAGCGATGAAATCGCCTTTTTCAACGACATCGCCAACTTTTACGAGAGTGCGTTGGTTGTAAGCAGTACCTGAGTTTGAACGACGGAATTTTTGGATGTGGTAAACGTCCAATGAACCATCTTCACGACGAACTTCTACCTTGTCAGCATCTGCATAGGTAACTTTACCGTCATACTGAGCAATCACAGCAGCTCCTGAATCGTGGGCTGCTTGATATTCCATACCAGTACCAACGTAAGGTGCTTTTGGATTAATCAATGGCACAGCCTGACGTTGCATGTTGGCTCCCATGAGGGCACGGTTGGAGTCATCGTTTTCCAAGAAAGGAATACATGCTGTCGCAACGGCAACTACCTGTTTTGGTGATACGTCCATGTAGTCAACAACATTAGCTGGATACTCTTGGTTGACCCCTTGGTGACGTCCCATGACAACTTTCTCAGCAAATGTTCCATCTTCATTCAGACGAGAATTAGCCTGTGCTACAGTAAATTCATCTTCTTCATCGGCTGTCAACCAAACGATTTCGTTCGTAACAACACCTGTTTCACGGTCAACTTTACGGTATGGTGTTTGAACAAAACCATACTTGTTCAAGTGTCCGTAAGATGACAAGTTATTGATCAAACCGATGTTAGGTCCTTCAGGTGTCTCGATTGGACACATACGACCATAGTGAGTGTAGTGCACGTCACGTACTTCATATCCAGCACGGTCACGTGTCAAACCACCAGGTCCTAAGGCTGACAAACGGCGTTTGTGAGACAACTCAGAAAGCGGGTTGTGTTGGTCCATGAACTGTGACAACTGTGATGAACCAAAGAATTCTTTAACCGCAGCTGTTACAGGACGGATATTGATGATTTGTTGTGGTGTCAAGACTTCATTATCTTGAACAGACATACGTTCACGGACATTACGTTCCATACGAGAAAGTCCAAGACGTACTTGGTTAGCAAGCAATTCACCAACCGCACGGATACGACGGTTCCCAAGGTGATCGATGTCATCTACACGGCCAAGTCCTTCAGCCAAGTTGAGGAAGTAGCTCATCTCAGCAAGGATATCTGCAGGAGTGACGATACGAACCTTGTCATCTGGATTAGCATTACCAATGATTGTTACGACGCGGTCTGGATCAGTTGGTGCAACAACCTTGAATTTTTGAAGAACAACTGGCTCAGTCACAACGGCTGCATCATTTGGAATGTAAACAATCTTGTTCAAATCACCATCCAAATGACTTTCAATACTTTCAATGACGCTACGAGTCATAACAGTTCCAGCTTCTACCAAGATTTCTCCAGTTTCAGCATCTACCAATGGCTCAGCAATCGTTTGGTTGAGCAAACGTGTTTTAATATTGAGTTTTTTATTAATTTTGTAACGACCAACAGCGGCTAAGTCATATCGGCGTGGGTCAAAGAAGCGAGCCACAAGTAAACTACGTGAACTTTCAGCAGTCTTAGGCTCACCTGGACGAAGGCGTTCATAAATTTCTTTAAGCGCTTCGTCTGTGCGAGAATCCATTGGATTCTTATGGATATCTTTCTCAACAGTATTGCGGACCAATTCACTATCACCAAAGATATCAAAGATTTCATCGTCACCTGAGAAACCAAGCGCACGAACCAAGGTCGTAAATGGAATCTTACGAGTACGGTCGATACGAGTGTAGGCGATATCTTTTGAGTCACTTTCAAGTTCCAACCAAGCTCCACGGTTAGGGATAACAGTTGAACCGTAGCCCACTTTACCGTTTTTATCAACTTTATCGTTAAAGTAAACACCTGGTGAGCGGACCAACTGAGATACGATGATACGTTCACCACCATTGATGATGAAAGTACCCATTTCTGTCATGATTGGGAAATCACCAAAGAAAACTTCTTGAGTTTTGATTTCGCCTGTTTCTTTATTGATCAAGCGGAAGGTTACAAAAATTGGTGCTGAGTAGCTAGCATCGTGGATACGAGCCTCTTCTAGCGTGTATTTTGGTTCCTTGATTTCATATCCAACAAATTCCAACTCCATTGTGTCTGTGAAGTTTGAAATTGGCAATACATCTTCAAACACTTCCTTAAGACCATGGTCTAGGAAATCTTTGAATGAGTCAGTTTGAATTTCAATCAAATTTGGTAAGTCAAGAACTTCTTTGATTCTTGAAAAACTACGACGGGTACGATGTTTCCCGTATTGAACGTCATGTCCTGCCAAGATGATTCTCCTTTGTAAATAAGTTCCAAGCCTTGTCAATCAGGCTTTTCTAATCGTCATATGGTTTTAAAAACCCCTATCACCGTGTCCTCTTGATAAATTTTCAGAATCTTTAAGTCTTTGTTACAAACACACAAAATCCTGAAAAAAAGCACAAAAAGAGCAGCTAAATCTGACTTTTTCAGAAGATTTAACTGCTGTGAGCCTTGTCTGGACAATATTTCAGACAAAACCTACGACAAATGATTACTTATATTATACCGTATTTAGCTAGATTTTTCAAGAGGATTGACGAATTTTTGACAAAATCTTTTCCTATAAAAAATGGAATATAGGATACAATCGCTAAAATAAAATTGTCAAATCTTTGTTGATTAGAAATAGTTGCTTAGTAGAGATTTGAGAAAAAGCCTACTTTGCAGTAGACTTAGTTCTTTTCTATTCTAATGGGCACTCTGCCGAAATTCTGCTCTGCTATACCTGGATTTCCCAGTTGGTAAATCTGGTCTGACTTTTGGGTCATGGTATCCCATGGTTCTTTGCCAATTCGGCTGACTAGATGTACCTGCCCTTTCAGAGATTTGAGATGTTGTCTACCTTTTTCGGTAAAACCAAGAATATGAATCCCTTCTGGCAAGTCATTTTCTCTGGCCTGTACCAAGATATAGGTCAAGAGTCGTCGTACACGCGCCTTGGTGTAACGTTTAGTTGCAACCGCCTCGACTAATTCGTCAACAGACTGGGCTGTCTTGATGGCTTCCTTGATGCGCACAGCCATTTCTTGATTGACCTGATAGATGGTAGTTAGGTCGGGATTTGACAAGATTTGATAGCGGAGCAGAGGAAAATAATTTTCCCAGTTCACCTGGCTAGCCTGCTCAAAAAGGGCAACAGATGGCATAAAGCGTTCTAGGAAGTCTTGGTCCTTCTGGTGCTGACGGAGAGCTGTCGCCGAGGCAAAGTCCACATTTTTATCCACAGAATGGTAACCAGCCCCCTGACGCTGAATCGGATGCAACTTGATGTTTCGTCCTGCAACCGCCTTGGCATAAGCCAGAGCAAGGACATGATTGGGTGTATTGCCTGAAAAATCAAGACCTGCAAATTCCTTCCACATAGCCTGTGTCTTCTGGGGATAAGAGAGAGAATCAGGAAGATTTTCCACAAATTTCTCCATCTTAGCACCTTTTTCTGTGTATAAGTCAGCAATTTTCTGATAATCTAGAACTTCCTCCGTCCCAAATGCTAGCCTATCAATACCCAACCGAGCCAAGATATCCACAGCTCCTTGGCCAAAGAAATCAGCAGCCTGAACACTGACTAAAAAGGGCAATTCCACTACCAGATCCGCTCCATTTTCCAGCGCCATCTGGGCCCGTGTCCACTTGTCCACGATAGCAGGCTCTCCACGCTGCATGAAATTCCCAGACATGGCTACGATTTTCAATCCCTCAGCCTGCTCCAGCAGGTATTTGTGCCCATTATGAAAAGGATTGAACTCCGCGATAATACCTGTGATGGTCATGATGTTCTCCTACTTCTGCGCCACAAAAAACCAACGGGTGCTGGTTTCTGTAGGCTCTTTGTCCTCAAAGTCCGCATAGAGTTTGAAGGACTTGAAACCAGCCTGCTCCAGCAAAATATCATAGGTCAAGACCTCATAGGTCCGCTCCTCATGCACTTCATCGTGGCGACTAAAGGAACCGTCAGCCTCCTTGATAAAAAAGGTCAACTCATGCACGATGGAGTGAGGCGCTGCATCCTCATAAGTATCCCAGAGCATTGCAAAATCTTCTGCATTTTCATGATAAGAATAGCCTGGAAAAACTTCATCTGTCTGATAGGTCGAATGCACATCAAAGATAAATACCCCATCTTCGTTGAGGGAATTATATACTTCCTTAAAGACATCCCCTACTTCCACCTCATCCTGCATGTAGCAGATAGAGTCCGAATAACAAGTGACAAAATCATATTGACATGCTTTGGATAAATCCAGCATATTGCCTTCGATAAAATCAATCTTTTGCTTGGCTGAAGCCGCCCTCTTTTCGGCAATTTTCAACATATCCCCACTCAAGTCAAGTCCAGTCACATCAAAACCAGCCTGAGAGAAGCGCACAGACTGGATACCTGTCCCACAAGCCAATTCCAAGAGTTTCTTTCTCTCCTTGGTCTTAGGCAAATGACGCAGAGAAAAATCCGTCCATTTATCATATAAACTATCATCCATGACCGCATCATAGACCGCCGCAAAGGTTTCATAAGTTGCCATAATCATGATACCAAGAGCCTCCATGGCAAACACCACTCGCCCTATACCTTTCTATCTAATTTTCTAAAATAAGCAAATAAAACCCAGTTGGCTACAACTGAGTTCGTCTTCTAAGCAAGAGCTTCTGAAATATCTACTGACTCAGCCTCATGCCATAGCTTCTCTAGGTTATAGTGGGCACGCATTTCTTCTGAGAAGATATGCACGACAACAGAACCTAGGTCCAACAAAACCCAGCCTCCTGCTGCATCACCTTCGATATGACTTCCTTTAAAGCCTGCTTCAGCTACTTTTTCACGGATGTTATCAGCGATAGCGTCCAACTGACGGCTATTCATCGAGCTAGTGATAACAAAGTAGTCCGTCACGCTGGTCAATTCTTGTACATCAAGTGCGAGGATATCCTCCGCACGTTTCTCATCAGCCGCTTTCACGACTAGTTCTAGTAATTCTTTTTCGTTCATTTAGTCCTCTTTCTAGAAAATATGTTTGTAATCTAGGACATCTGCAAAGCGCCCCTCCCAAATGCCCTCATAAAATTCATTTATCGTTTCTGCTGGAATGTCTTTCCCATCAAACGTTGTGCAAGTTCCTTCTGGAATAATAAGCTGATAGCCATATTCAAAAGCAACCTTGACAGAGGTATCCACACAATATTCTGTCTGCATACCACATAAAACTAATTTTTCAATCCCCTGTTTATCCAAGTATTCTTTTAAACCAGTTTCTTTGAAAATACTGTTATACTTCTTCTGAAAGACCTTTTCATTAGGTTTTCGGCTTAAAAGCTCAGATAACTGCCAATCTTCTGATGTTTGAGCTTCAGCGTTCTCAATATGTTGAACATAAATAATTTCGATATTCTTGCTTCTAGCCTGTTTTTGTAAATAAGAAATTTTTTCCAATAGACTTTTTGTCTGGAACCCAGTTTCCACTAAAATATTCTGAACATCAATGATTATAAAAGCCGTCTTCATTTAGTCCTCTTTCAAATAGTGCACAAAGGCATTATAGGTTTCAAGGGTTTGGGGATAGATAGGGAATCTCTGATGAGCTAGATGCTCCACGGTTCGAGCTGTTTCGTAGGCCACTGCCTTATTAAGCGATAGACTTGCAATCTCACGCGCCACATCTACTCCAGGAAAGGATCGATTATGCTCGATATAGTCTGCTACATAGATAACCTTATCTAGGTCTGTCATCTGACCAGCCCCAACTGTATGGATTTCAATAGCTCGCAGGATTTCAGAATCATGCAAATCTAAATCTTCCTGAATCTTGTAAATTCCGACCATACCATGCCAGACATTATTACCCCAGTTTTTGAGGTCAGGGTCTAGCTGATAATGGTCAATCAAGCCCAAAAATTCCTGATCTGACAGCTTTTTAGCATAGTCATGAAGAAGGCCTGCTAGTCCTGCTTTCTCGGCATCGACTCCAAATCGCTGAGCCAGTTCTATGGCTGCACGCTCCACACCTAGACAATGTGTTAAGCGTTTTTCAGGTAAAAGCTCTGCCATTTTTTCCAACAAAACCTCACGGGAGCAGTTGATATAGTCTTGATAGGCCATCAGTAGAGATCCTCCTTCTCGATGTAGTCTAGCACTGGCTGAGGTAGGAGAAAGTTGGGTTTCCGACCTTGGGCAATGAAGTTACGCACCATGCTGGATGAGATATCCATGAGAGGCACATCCACCCAGATAACTGGATAGGAAGTTCCAGCCTTGTAGCGTGGGCGCTGAACCCCTACAAACTGAACCATGTCAACCAGTTCATCAATTCGGTACCACTTAGGTAAATAGTCTACCATGTCGGCACCGATAATGAAGTAATAATCCGTATCTGGATGTTGCTCCGTCAAGATTTTCATGGTGTCATAGGTATAGGAAATTCCCTTGCGCTCTAGCTCGATGGTTTCAATGGCTAGACCTTCAATCCCCTCAATAGCCAACTCAAGCATCTTGAGACGATGGTATTCAGGGATTGTTTCCTTTTTATCTACATGAGGAGGTTGGTATTCAGGCATGAGCAGAACTTGATCTAGTCCCAACTGCTGGCGCACTTGATCCGCAACAATCAGATGCGCATTGTGAACAGGGTTAAAATTCCCCCCTAAAATCCCGACTTGTTTGCGTTTTTTCTCCTTGATTTCTGGCTCCAACTCTACCTTGGTAAAGGGAGTCAATAGTTCGATTGCCATAGGCTAGTCTCCTTTATTTCTCTGTAAAAACAGTTGTTTGGAGTATGGGGGTTAAATTTCTTTAACTTTTTTAGAAATCTTGCGGTTCTCTTTCTTGCTAGATTGTTTATACAAAATCAAGATGCGTCCGATTTTTTGGACTGTATCCACACCGATTTCTTCTTCTAAAATTTCAGCTACTTCGTGGATATTTTCATCTGTGTTTTGCAAGAGCGTTACTTTAATCAATTCGCGGGCGTCAAGAGCCTGACGGACACTGGTTTTGATTTGGTCGTTCAGTCCATTTTTCCCGATTTGGATGATGGGTTTGAGGGTGTGTGCCTGGCTATTGAGGAAGGCACGTTGTTTTGATGTTAATGACATAATTTCTTCCTTGTTTTTTTGATAGTTATTTTAGGTGGTGAGGGACGGTCGGAACTAATTTTTCAAAGATCTCATCTTTGGAAAATGGATTTCCTGACCTCACAATTGAGCCTTGGTCTCAATTGTGCCCCTTGCCAATCTACAGATTGGCAAGATCCCACGGCAATAACTATCTTTTTATGAGCTCACTTTGTTCGCTCAGTGATTTTAGTTTAAATAATTGCTTTTCGTGTGACAACTGCGACGCCTTCTGGTGCCCAGACGGCGACTTTGGCGGTGCCTGTTACGCGAATCCAGCCTAGGCCTGAGATAACTAGGTCTGTCTTGTCCTTAATGTTAAATACATGCTGAACTAGTTTTGGAAAATCTTCTTTTTCCTTGCTATTTGGTGGTGTTAGAAGGGTTCCGACGTGCTTATCGTAAAAGGCACTAGCACCTTCCAGCTTGGTACGATGGAGTTTGAGTTCATTGTCAAAGAAGGCTGTGAAACCTTGCTTTTCACCCGCAATGAAATCAAAGCGTCCGAGACCTCCTAAAAACAGGGTTTGTTCAGGATTGAGCTGATAGGTTTTAGGCTTGATTTCCTTCTTGGGGCTGACATACTTGAGGTTTTTGGCCGTCAAGTAGTGAGCCATCTGGTGACGGTGGATAATCCCTGGTGTATCGTAGATATAAGAACCGTCATCAAGCGGAATCTCGATTTTGTCCAAGGTTGTCCCTGGGAAGCGCGAAGTCGTGATGACATTCTGATCACCCGTAATTTCTTGGATAATAGCATTGATTAGAGTTGATTTTCCAACGTTGGTCACACCGACCACATAAACATCACGACCCTTACGGTAGTGTTCAATCTTGTCAATGACTTCCTTAATAGCATGTTTGTTTTGGGCCGAAGTTAAGACGACATCGACTGGACGAAGCCCTTCTTCGTGGGCACGTTCCATGAGCCACTGGCTAATCTTACCAGGCTTAACTGACTTAGGGAGGATATCTTTTTTATTTCCTACCAAAAGGACATCATTGCCCGATATAAAGCGTGGCAAGCCTGGGATGACAGAGCCATTAAAATCAAAGATATCAATGACATTGACCACTAAGGCATCACTGTCTCCCACCTCGTGCAAGAGCTTGAGGAAATCATCGTCCGTCAGCAGGACATCCGTGATTTCATTATAGTGGCGGAGACGGAAACAGCGTTGGCAATAGACTTCGCCCGTCTCCAAACCTTTTTCAAGTGCCGACTGGGGGGTAAAACCAAGACCAGCCTTATCTGTCGTCTGAATGGTTGCTCCACAACCAATACAGAGAATTTCTTCCATAGTTAAATTCCTTTTTTATATGTAATCGGTCCGTACTTTTCAGTGATTTTTCGCTTCACACGGCGCTCACGAGCTCGGTTGATCTGCGTTTTGATCGAGTCATGTTGGACCAAGGGTTTGACTAAAATCGAGCGAATGCCTGCACGGTGGGCTGCTCGTATATCTGTCATGAGCTGGTCGCCAACCATGACCACTTCACTTTTCTCATAGTGGAATTCCTTCATGGCCCGGTCAATCCCAAATGTGAAGGGCTTCAGAGCCCAATAAACGTAGTCAATCCCAAATTTCTCAACTGCTCGTTGGACGCGTTTTTTGGTGTTATTTGAGACCACGATAATGCGAATGCCCGCGTCCCGAAGATCATGTAGCCATTGCTTCATCTCTGGCGTCCCGTCAGGGTTGTTCCAAGCAATGAGGGTATTGTCCAAATCGACCAAAACAGCCTTGATTCCATGCGCCTGCAGGCTTGGGACTGTCAGATCATAGACTGCTTCCACAGCAAAGTCTGGCATGTAGTTTTCAATCACCATTTTGGCTCCTTTTCTTTTATTTTCTAGTAATTTTCTTCAGCCATTGAGATAAGGCCACCCATAAAATCAAGCTAGTCATTAAGATATAAATCCAAGCATTTGGCTCTTCTGTAAATGGTAGAGGAACATTCATTCCGAAGAAACCTGTAATAACCGCAAGTACTGCTAGTAAGACGGAGATAATAGTCAAAATTGACAAACTATCATTCAAGTTATTGTTTAGGATGTTGTTGTAAGAAGCTGAGAGTTGTTGCAAGACTTGAGAAATCAAGTCTGTCATAGACACCAACTGATGGGCTTCAATCATGGCATCATCAAACTGCTCTCGTTCGACATCATTAAATCTCCGATAAAGAGCATGGCCCTGGATATGTTCCAAGAGGAGTCGATTTTGTTTTGCTGCTGCTGTCAAGTAAACCATACCAGTCTCCAAGTCAGAGAGGGCGAAGAGATTTTTCTTTGTTGTAGTTTGACGTAGCAAGGCACTAATTTCGTCCTTACTTTTATCCATCTCTTCAATGACAGGATAATAAGCGTTACTGATAATCTCTAAACCAGCAAAGAGAAACTTGTAAATAGAAAGCGACTCATGGCTATCCAGATAAGCTGACATCTGATCAATGACATAAGCATTCTTATGGTTGCTGATGGTAATCATTCGTTGTCTTTCGACGATAAAGGTCATGGGAATCGCTTCATAATATTCTTTGTCTTTTTCTAAATCAAGAACATTATAAATAAAGGTTACCGTCTCCGTTTCACGGTTATAATCCATATGAGCTCGTTCATTTCTATCCAGAGCATACTCAATGGTTTCCTTGTCCAATCCATAGATGTCAGAAAGATCTTCCATATTTTTAATCTTATCCACATCAAGGTCTATCCAGGTACAACCATTGCCCAACTGCTTTTCTAAAACCATCTTTTCTCCTTTATTAAACTCTTTCTATTGTACCACAAATTACTTAAAATAACAGGTCTAGTCTGTGCGTGAGAAATTGCTGACGACGGTGATATTCCGATTGGGAACGAAGTGCAGAACCTGATCTTCTCCTCTGAGTTGCGTTGTTCGAATGCCGACACTGACAACCTTGCCCGATACGGTAATAGGACCATTTGTCAAAACGACCTCATCTCCCACATCCAGTTGACGTTCAAAGAGGATGAAAAAGCCATTGATGACATCAGATAGAAAGCCTTGGGCTCCCATCCCAATAGCCACCCCAGCAATCCCAGCCCCTGCCAGCAAACTAGAAACTGGCAAACCTAAAATCGACAAAATGCAGTAAAGCAAAAAGAAATAAAGGGTATAATTAAACACATTTTCTAACAGACGTGAGATGGTTTTCTGACGCCCGATATCATGACGAGACATTTTTAGAGAAGGTTTGACAATTCTCTGCACCATGGTATGGAGCAATTTCTTAGCTATATAAAAGAGTAAAAATAAGAATAACAGAGAAATTAACTTGGTTAAGATATTTTCAATAATCGTTGTTATATCAAGCTTATTGAGGTAGGTTTGAATAAATTCTTTCATAGAAAACTCCTTTCATTTATTATACCATACTTTTACAAGTGATGAATCTCCATAAATATTCAAAAATAATAGCCAAAATAGACAGAAAATTCTTGATTTTAGCTCATATTTATACTATAATCATAAACATTACACAACAAAGGAGATTGTTATGAAAAAAATCATTCATGCTTGGAATAAGGCAAGCCTAATCAAACGGATTTTGATTGGTATGCTTATTGGAGGAACCCTAGGGCTGACACTTCCTAACATTTCAGGAATTGGTTTACTTGGAGATCTCTTTGTTGGTGGCCTCAAAGCCATCGCACCTATTCTAGTCTTTGCCCTCGTTGCCAATGCCCTTTCCCAACATCAAAAGGGTCAAGATAGCAACATGAAAACGGTTATCCTCCTTTACTTGGTGGGAACCTTTGCAGCGGCACTTGTTGCTGTCCTAGCAAGCTTCATCGTCCCTGTTGAGATTACCTTAAATAGTGCCAATACAGAAATCGCACCACCAGATGGAATTGGCCAGGTCCTCAGCAATCTCTTGCTCAAACTGGTTGACAATCCAGTCAATGCCCTCGTTACTGCTAACTACATCGGTATCTTATCTTGGGCAGTTGTTTTCGGGATTGCTATGAGAGAGGCCAGCAAAAATAGTAAAGAATTGCTGAAAACTATGGCTGATGTGACTTCTAAGATTGTCGAATGGATCATCAATCTAGCTCCATTTGGTATCCTTGGTCTTGTCTTCAAAACCATCTCTGATAAGGGAATCGGAAGCCTAGCTAACTATGGAATCTTGCTTGCCCTCTTGGTGACAACCATGTTCTTTGTAGCTCTGGTAGTCAATCCACTAATTGCCTTCCTCTTTATGAAGAGAAATCCTTATCCTCTCGTTTGGAAATGTTTGCGTGTCAGCGGTGTTACAGCCTTCTTCACTCGTAGTTCTGCGGCTAACATCCCTGTCAACATGAAACTTTGTCACGACCTTGGACTGGATCCAGATACCTATTCGGTTTCTATCCCACTCGGCTCTACTATCAACATGGCCGGGGCAGCGATTACCATTAACGTTTTAACCCTTGCTGCAGTAAATACTCTTGGAATCCCTGTTGACTTTGCCACAGCCTTTGTCCTCAGTGTGGTAGCAGCTATCTCAGCCTGTGGCGCTTCTGGTATTGCGGGCGGTTCCCTCCTTCTTATCCCAGTTGCTTGTAGCCTTTTCGGTATTTCTAACGATATTGCCATGCAAGTTGTTGGGGTTGGATTTGTGATTGGGGTCATCCAAGATTCATGCGAAACAGCTCTCAACTCTTCAACAGATGTCCTCTTTACTGCCGTTGCCGAATACGCGGCAGCCCGTAAAAAATAACTCATAAAGGCAAGCCTGCTCAGGTCTTGTCTTTTCCGCTTTTATTCTAACTTACTAGGAAATCCTTATGTCTATTAGCCAACGTACGACCAAGCTCATCTTAGCTACCTGTCTTGCCTGCCTTCTTGCTTATTTTCTCAATCTCTCCTCAGCTGTCTCGGCTGGAATCATCGCCCTCTTGAGCCTATCCGATACCCGTAGAAGTACCTTAAAACTGGCCCGAAATCGGCTCTTTTCCATGCTTCTAGCTTTGGTTATCGGAGTTCTGGCTTTTTACTTGAGCGGATTTCATATCTGGAGCCTTGGCCTCTATCTTGCCCTCTACGTGCCTCTAGCTTATAAGATGGGCTGGGAAATTGGCATCACACCAAGCACTGTTTTGGTTAGCCACCTCTTGGTACAAGAGTCAACCTCTCCAGACCTCCTAGTCAATGAATTCCTTCTCTTTGCTATCGGTACAGGATTTGCCTTGCTTGTCAATCTCTACATGCCTTCACGAGAAGAGGAAATTCATCACTACCACACATTGGTAGAAGAAAAGTTAAAAGATATTCTCCAGCGCTTCAAATATTATTTATCCAGAGGGGACGGACGCAACCGAGCACAGCTGGTTGAAGAATTGGACACCCTTTTGGAAGAGGCACTCAGACTAGTCTATTTGGATCACTCTGACCACCTCTTTCACCAAACCGACTACCATATCCACTATTTTGAAATGAGACAGCGACAAAGTCGTATCCTGCGAAATATGGCCCAGCAAATCAACACCTGTCACCTAGCTGCCAGTGAAAGCCTAATTTTGGCCCAACTCTTTTCAAAAATTGCCGGTCAACTGAGCCAGACCAATCCTGCTTCTGATTTGCTAGATGAAATTGAACGTTATCTGGAAGTCTTCCGTAACCGCAGTCTGCCCAAGACAAGAGAAGAATTTGAAACCCGCGCCACGCTCCTCCAACTACTACGTGAAGCCAAAACCTTCATCCAAGTAAAAGTTGACTTTTACCAAAAATATGGACAGTAAAAAAGAGGCTCTATAATATTTGTAGTGGGTAAATCCCCTATAGATATTATGGAGCCTATTTTGTTGTAGAAAAAAAGTCCCATATGACCTATAATGAAAAGCGACAAAACAACTCATTAGAAAGAATCATATGGAACAATTACATTTTATCACAAAACTACTCGACATTAAAGACCCCAATATCCAATTTATGGACATCATCAATAAGGATACACTCAGGGAAATCATCGCCAAACTGGACTACGACGCCCCATCTTGCCCTGAGTGTGGAAGTCAAATGAAGAAATATGACTTTCAAAAACCGTCTAAGATCCCTTACCTCGAAACAACTGGTATGCCTACTAGAATTCTCCTTAAAA
>NZ_WIJO01000040.1:0-18823 GCF_009496205.1 Streptococcus mitis | reverse complement strand
CCATATGATTCTTTCTAATGATGGTTTGGTCGCTTTTCATTATAGATGATATGGGACTTTTTTTCTACAACAAAATAGGCTCCATAATATCCATAGGGGATTTACCCACTACAAATATTATAGAGCCATTTTATAAGTGTAAGTCAAGCCATCTTTTGATACTGTCCATGACTCAGCCATAGACGGGATTAGATTGCCATACTGGTCGTTTTCCAACAAACCATCAATCAAGTTGGTTGTAATACTAGATGTAGAGTCTCGTGTAGAGGTAATATAATCCAAGGTATCTGGGTTGCTGACAAAGATATAAGAGTAAGTCTTGTCTGCATTAGTTGATTGGGAAGAGCCACATGCCGCTAGAGCTAGACCTGCTGTCAAAGCCATAGCTCCAAAAAGCATAACTTTTGATTTCTTCATGATTATTCTCCATTTTTACAGTATGTGAAATATTATACACCATTTGAGCAAAAATATAAAGTATTTTGAACTTTTTTACAAAAATAAAAATCAGTAGACTCGAGTTCCTACTGATTTTTGATATAATTCGTTTGGATTATGCAGCCAAAACTTTGCGTCCTTTACGACGACGAGCTGCCAATACACGACGACCGTTTTTAGTTGACATACGGTTACGGAACCCGTGTTTGCGCGCACGACGAAGTTTACTTGGTTGATAAGTACGTTTCACGATGAATACCTCCTCATAGATTTTGTATTCGTTTAGCCGGCTATAAAGTGATCAGTTACTAAACATACTTTACTATTCTATCTGATTCTTTTACTTTTGTCAATAGCTCTAGGCAAATGTTTCCAGCTTTTTCGAATGTAAGCCCTATCTACGATACTGTTTCAAGAAACGAGTCATCTTTTCTTGGATTTGGGCTAGTTCATCAACACGAGGAAGGTAAACGATACGGAAGTGGTCTGGTTCCTGCCAGTTAAAGCCTCGACCATGAACCAAGAGAACCTTTTCCTGCTTCAAGAAATTAAGGACAAATTGCTCATCATCATCGATACGGTACATATTACGGTCGATTTTAGGGAAGATATAGAGTCCCGCTTTAGGTTTAACCGCAGAGAGACCTGGAATATCTTGAATAGCATTGTAGATGAAATTTCTTTGCTCGTAGATTCGTCCACCAGGAAGGAGCAATTCATCGACCGACTGGTGACCACCTAGGGAAGTTTGTACGACCTGTTGAGCCAAAACATTAGAGCAAAGGCGCATATTGGACAGCATATTGAGCCCTTCGATATAGCCTTTAACATGTGTCTTAGGTCCAGACAAGACCATCCAACCTACACGGAAACCAGCGATACGGTGAGATTTTGACAGACCGTTCATGCTAACACAGAAGACATCTGGTGCCAAGCTCGCCACAGGCGTATGCACATGTTCATCCATGACCATGCGGTCGTAAATTTCATCCGCAAAGATAATCAAATCGTTTTGACGGGCAATCTCAATAATCTCCAACAAGAGTTCCTTCGGATAAAGGGCTCCAGTTGGATTATTTGGATTGATAAGGACGATCGCCTTGGTATTGGAAGTGATTTTTGACTTGATATCGTCAATATCTGGGTACCATTCTGCAGCTTCATCACAGATATAGTGAACGGCATTTCCCCCAGCTAGGCTGACAGCTGCTGTCCAGAGAGGATAATCTGGCATTGGCACTAAGACTTCATCCCCGTTGTCCAAAAGCCCCTGCATGGACATGACAATCAGCTCACTAACACCATTTCCAAGGTAGATATCATCAATATCTACATTTGGGAATTTCTTCAATTGGCAATACTGCATGATAGCCTTACGGGCTGAGAAAATCCCTTTGGAGTCAGAGTAACCTTCACTATCACGCGCATTCATAATCAAGTCATGAATGACTTCGTCTGGCGCTGTAAAACCAAATTCTGCTGGATTTCCTGTATTCAGACGTAAAATTTTTTCTCCGTTTGCTCGCATCCGCATGGCTTCTTCCAAAACAGGACCACGGATATCATAAGCAACATGCTCTAACTTACTAGACTTGTTATATTCTTTCATCTTGTTTCCTCAATTCATCAGGATAGTAACATTATACCACTAGAAAGAAAATGCGACAAGTTTACTGAAATGTGTTACTAAAATTCTATAGAAGAAAAGCCTCGCTAAAAGCGAGGTCAAGACAGGGGAGATAGCAGGTATTTTGCGAAAGTCACATCACATACCAAAAGATAAACCTAGAAAAAGCAAGCCTAAAAAGGAGTCATAAAGAAGATTGAACATGAGGAAAAGCCCCCATATCATCAAATAATCCCAACGCCCACTTCGTTTTGCAACCAGGAATAATAGAAAATGGTAGAGTAGGTGAAAGACTAAAAAGCCAACAAAACCTGGATAGAGAAGCGGAATTAGCTTCTCTAATTGCCAGACCATGATAACTTCTAGCAAGACTGAAACTAGGATAATTCCATAATAAAGGAAATTTGATTTTTTTGCTTCTTGAAAAGAGTTTTTCATCATTCTCCCTCCCTTCACTTCTTTCCTGCTATCCTTTCTTTTATTTTATCATATATTTATATAGATTTTAAGCGCTAATATTCTTTTGAAAAATACTTTTTTTGCTTTACTTCTATAGTGAAAAGGTTTACAATTATAGTAAGAAAATTTCAGGAGGTTTCATTATGGCACAACGTTACCAAAATATCATGGTCGCAATCGATGGTTCTAAAGAAGCAGACTTGGCTTTTGTCAAGGGAGTTCATTCTGCTCTACGAAACGACGCTAAACTCACCATCGCACATGTCATTGACACACGCGCTCTCCAAAGCGTATCCACCTTTGATGCTGAAGTTTACGAAGAACTCCAAGTCGACGCTGAAAGTTTGATGAAAGAGTACGAAAAACGTGCTAAAGATGCTGGTGTGGCAGATGTTCATATCGTCATTGAAATGGGAAATCCAAAGACCCTACTGGCACGTACTATTCCCGATGCTGAGGAAGTGGACCTCATCCTCGTTGGCGCAACTGGTCTCAACGCCTTTGAACGCCTCTTGGTCGGATCTTCATCTGAATATATCCTCCGCCATGCTAAGGTTGATTTGCTGGTGGTGAGAGAACAAGAAAAAACCTTATAATCACAAAGAAAAGGAGCTCAGCGCTCCTTTTTGTTTACGATTTATTTCTCTCTTTATGGCGTTCATAAGCCTTGAGCTGGCGCTGCAGTTCCTTTTTAATAGCAGGTTCTGGAGCATATTTTTCTTCCCAATCATCTGGCTTTAAGATTTTGTGGGTCACTGGATCAAAATGAGCCTTGCCATCTGGAAAAATTTTCCCCATATTGGCCTGATGGACAATATCAAAAATACGTTCTGGGTCCACCCCCATCAAAACAAAACTACCGTAGGTGAAGTAAAGCGTATCAATCAAGGCATCCACCTGCCCTACCAAATCTTGCTGTGCAGGTGTCTTCTTGGCTACTTTATCTGCTGCCTTATCAAGGGCCTGATGAAGTTGCGATAAAGCTTGACCAAAATCCTCTTCAGAGGGACTGGCTGCTCGAACAAACTCCACCAATTCTTCTATTTTAAAGCCAGCCCTGTGGGTTGCACCTTCTAAATCCCAAGCTCGAGGTTCTTCTTGGGTTCGTTCATCCATCATGTGGTGGAAGGTCTTGACCTTATTGAAATGATAGTCACGGCTGACAAAGACTTTTTCCGAAGCCAGAACACCAAAATGTTCCAAAGCCTTGTGAATTCCGTCTTGCTGATTGCTAGTGGTGATGTGCTTGGCAACTTCCTTGACACTGCTACTACCATTTCCCATAGCGACCGACATACCAACACCTGCCAGCATTTCTAGGTCGTTATCTGAGTCACCAAAGGCCATGACTTGGTTGAGATCAAAACCATATTCTTTCCCAACTCGGCGAATACCTTCCAATTTAGAGTTTCCTTGATTGATGACATCCGCTGCAAATGGATTGCTACGTGTTAATTTCAAGTCTTCAAAATCAGCTGCCGCCTTCTCAGATTCTTCTGGCGTCATCAGCATCAAAACTTGGTAGATAGGCTGATTCATCAGATGAAGCAGGTCTTCTTCCTTTTGGGGAACAACCTTGCTGACCATGCGATTAAAGGAATGACTCACCGTCCGAGTTAAAACAGAGGGAACGAAGCGACTGATTCGTTGGGAAAAAGAACCCAAACCAAAGGACATGATTTTAGAACCCAACATGGCATCCTTGGTCCCTAGGGCAATCTCCTTACCCTCTTTTTTAGCATAAGTAATGAGCTGGCGCAAATGTAACTTGGAAATTGTGCTCGTGAACAAGACTCTGTCTTTAGTAAAGATATACTGGCCATTGTAGGTTACCGCAAAGTCCAAATCCAAATCGTCCATCAATTCCTTAACAAAAAAAGGTCCTCGACCTGTCGCTACGCCGACAAGTACCCCTTGTTCTTTGATGATTTTAATCGCGTCCTTAGTGGATTTCAAAACACTCTTGCGATCGTTGACCAAGGTTCCATCGATATCAAAAAAAACAGCTTTGACTTCCATCCTATCCCAATCTCCCCTTTTGTGATACAATGATTATACCACATTTCAGAAAGAGTGAGTAAATCATGCCTAAGAAAATCCTTGTTTTACATACAGGTGGGACTATTTCCATGCAGGCCGATGCTTCTGGCGCTGTTGTGACAAGTTCAGATAATCCCATGAACCATGTGTCCAACCCACTTGAAGGAATCCAAGTCAACGCCTTAGATTTTTTTAATCTGCCAAGTCCCCATATCAAACCCAAGCATATGCTGGCCCTCTACCAGAAAATTAAAGAGGAAGCTGCTAACTACGATGGAGTGGTGATCACACACGGGACCGATACTTTAGAGGAAACAGCCTATTTCCTTGATACCATGGAAGTTCCCCATATGCCCATCGTTCTAACAGGGGCCATGCGCAGCTCCAATGAACTCGGTAGCGACGGGGTTTATAACTATCTGAGTGCTTTAAGGGTGGCTAGCGATGACAAGGCTGCTGACAAAGGAGTTTTGGTTGTTATGAACGATGAAATCCATGCCGCCAAGTATGTTACCAAAACACATACGACCAACGTCAGCACCTTCCAGACTCCAACACACGGGCCACTTGGTCTGATTATGAAACAGGAAATCCTCTACTTCAAAACAGCTGAGCCCCGTGTTCGCTTTGACCTTGATCACATACAAGGATTAGTCCCTATCATCTCTGCTTATGCTGGTATGACAGATGAGCTGATTGATATGCTGGATTTGGAACAATTGGACGGTTTGATTATCCAAGCCTTCGGAGCTGGTAATATTCCCAAAGAAACGGCTGAAAAGTTAGAAAGCCTTCTACAAAAAGGAATCCCAGTCGCCCTAGTTTCACGATGCTTTAACGGTATCGCTGAGCCTGTTTATGCCTACCAGGGTGGAGGCGTACAGTTGCAAAAATCTGGTGTCTTCTTTGTTAAAGAACTCAACGCCCAAAAAGCCCGTTTGAAACTCCTCATTGCCCTCAATGCCGGACTAAAAGGACAGGCTTTGAAAGACTATATGGAAGGGTAAGTCTCTCCTCTAAAAACAAATCAGGAAATCTTCACGATTCCCTGATTTTTTCTATTTACGTTTTCGTGTTGAACGACGTTCTGTCAAACCATGAGGCAAGAGAACTTCACGTTCTTCCAACTCTTCCTTGTGCATAATCTTAGTCAACATACGCATACTAATGGCACCAAGGTCATAAAGAGGTTGGGCAATAGTTGTCAAGTTTGGACGGGTAAAGCGTGCAATTTGCGAATCATCACTAGTAATAATCTCAAATTCTTCTGGTACTGACACACCTTTATCAGCAAGACCGTTCAAGACACCTGCCGCCAACTCATCACCTGTTACAACTGCTGCAGTTGCATTTGATGAAATCAAGCGTTCTGCCAAGGCATAGCCATCTTCATAAGTGTATTTAGATTCAAATACCAATCCTTCGCTATAAGGAATACCTGCTTTTTTCAAGGCTTCCTTGTAGCCAACCAAACGAACCTTACCATTGATGTCATCCACTAGTGGACCGCTGACAAAAGCAATGCGCTCGTTCTCTTTAGCGAGGTAGGTCATTGCATCAATCGTAGCTTGTTTGTAGTCAATATTGACACTTGGAAGCTGATGTTCCACATCCACAGTTCCTGCAAGAACAACTGGTGTCCGAGAACGAGAAAACTCTGAACGAATTTTTTCAGTCAAGTGGTACCCCATAAAGATGATACCATCCACTTGCTTAGAAAACAGTGTATTGACAACTGAAACTTCCTTGTCATCGTCCTCATCACTATTAGCAAGGACGATATTATACTTGTACATTTCAGCGATATCATCAATCCCTTTAGCAAGCGTTGAGAAATAACCATTGGTAATATTGGGGATCACGACACCGACAGTGGTTGTCTTTTTACTTGCAAGACCACGCGCCACTGCATTTGGACGGTAATCCAAACGGTCAATCACCTCAAGCACTTTTTTTCGAGTATTCTCTTTTACATTCTTATTGCCATTGACTACACGGCTAACTGTCGCCATTGAAACTCCTGCTTCACGGGCGACATCATAAATCGTTACTGTATCGTCTGTATTCATTTCATTTCCTTTCTATATCATACCTCACGAGACTCCAAAAAAAGAGACGGTATGAAAATTTCGTTTTCATGGTTCTACTTATTCCATTTTATCACTATTTGTAAACACTTTCAAGCGTTTTTTGAAGATTATTTGAAAAAATTTCATAGGAAGCTATGTTTATGAAGAAAAAATCACCTTTTCTTGATTTTTAATCCTATTTGCTGTATGATAAGGGAAAAGAAAGGGGGAAGAAATATGGCTTTTACCAATACCCACATGCGGTCTGCTAGTTTTGGCATTGTTACCAGCTTGCCTGATGACGTTATTGACTCTTTTTGGTATATCATCGACCACTTCTTAAAAAATGTCTTTGAATTGGAAGAAGAACTTGAGTTTCAATTGCTCAATAACCAAGGAAAAATTACCTTCCACTTCTCAAGTCAACACCTCCCTACAGCCATTGATTTTGACTTTAACCACCCTTTCGACCCTCTTTATCCCCCCAGAGTACTGGTTTTAGATATGGACGGTAGAGAAACTATCCTCCTCCCAGAAGAAAATGACCTATTTTAAAAACTCTAGCCTTCAGTTACAAACGACTGAAAACTAGAGTTTTTTCTATTGTTTCAAAGCATTATACAAGTTGCGGATAGGTTGCTTTAATGTAGGATGGATAAAATGAGGCGCAATTTCTTGAAGAGATTCAAGGACAAAAAGGCGTTCCGCTATGTAAGGATGAGGCAATATGAGGTCGTCTGTATAAAGGATCTGGTCCTCCACAAAGAGCAAGTCCAAATCAATCAAACGAGGCCCCCAATGTACTTCTCGCACCCGTCCCATTTCTAACTCAATGGCTAACAAGGTCTCTAATAGAACTGGGGCGGGCAACCATGTTTCCACCTCAACCACTTGATTAGCAAAGCTATCTTGCTCCACACCACCCCAAGGCTCCGTCGTCAAGACACTGGACTCTTTGAGAATATGGATGCCACGATTTCGCATTTTCTCAATGGCTTGTTTCAAGTTTGCTTGTTTATCTCCCATATTGCTTCCTAGGGCGATAAAGGCTCGTTGCTTGCGGCGATGAATGGTTACCGAGCAAGTATCTAGTGGCAAATGCACTGGCGCCCAAGGTTTTTTCAGTTCCAGCTTTATTTCTTGGACAAGAGGATAGGCCTCAAAGGTACGTTCTACCAGTTTGTAGGCTACCGTTTCAATCAAGTCCTCAGTTGTTTCCTGAAACCAAGTCGTCCACTGCTGACACAGTTCTCCATAATGGACAGAAGCCGTTAAATCCAAGTCTGTCGCCGCCTTGGTCATATCATAGGATAGGATTGCGGAAATAACAAACTTCTGCCCCAATTCTTTCTCACTAGGAAAAAGACCATGATAGGCAAAAATTTCCAAATCCTTAATCTGCAGTTGATCCATAATGATTCCTTTCTAGAAAAATCCGCTTGAAGCGGATTCTTTTTATACTCAATGAAAATCAAAGTGCAAACTAGGAAGCTAGCCGCAAGCTACTCAAAACACTGTTTTGAGGTTGCAGATGGAAGCTGACGTGGTTTGAATTTGATTTTCGAAGAGTATTATAGTCCCATTAAACGATAAGCCTGATCTCGGAGGTCCTTATCTGTTTCAAATAGACCACGAGCTACTGTCGTCAAGGTTGCAGTGCCTGGTTTTCTGACACCACGCATGCTCATACACATATGTTCCGCCTCAATGACAACAAAGGCTCCTTTAGCACCTAGATACTCCATCAAGGCATCGGCTACTTCGATATTCAATCGTTCTTGAATTTGTGGTTTTTTCGAATAAACTTCAACCGTACGGGCTAGCTTAGACAAACCTGCCACACGACCATCTGGAATGTAGGCAATATGTGCTCTCCCATAAAATGGTAGAAAGTGGTGTTCACACATGGTATGGAAAAAGATATCCTTTTCTACCACCATATTATCGTCGATAATCTCAAAGGATTTTGACAAATGTTCCTCTGCTGTTTGACCAAGACCTGAAAAAATCTCTTGGTACATACGAGCGACACGAGCAGGCGTTTCCTGCAAGCCCTCGCGATTAACGTCCTCTCCTACAGCCTCGATAATCATTTTTACAGCTGCTTCAATCTTTTGTGTATCCATTTTCGTTCTTCCTCTCCATCAGATAGGCCCTCACTTGGCTCAAGAAATACAAGGAACCCGTGACAATCCTAACTGTTTTTTTCTCTTCTTTTTTATCTGTCAATTTCTGCTCTAGAAAATCCTGCCAACCTTGGTAGCTGAGATTTCTAGACTTAGCTGCCTCTTCCAGCACGCTTTCATCAGTCGCCCGACTATCGTCAAAATGTGTCAGAGTAAGCTCGGTATCTGGGATTTGCTCCAACAAGTCCAACATATCCTCCAAGGCCTTGGTTTTGATGCAAGTAAAGAGGATTTCCTTACGATAATCCGCAAAGCGTTCTTGCAAAGTTGCTAATAAAGCCTTGATAGCATGGGGATTGTGGGCCCCATCCAAAATCATCAAGGGTTCTCTTGACACGATTTCCAAACGCCCTGGCCAACTTGTTTCTTCCAAGGCTTGAGCAAGCACGTGATTGCTTGCTAGTTCTCGACCATCTTCTTGACAAAAATTATCAAGTAAAGCTATGGCCATCCCAGCATTCTCTATCTGGTGCAAACCCAACAGGCCAGTTTGGAAGCGACCTTGTCTGACAACACTTGTATAGTCAAAGACTTCGCCTGTAACCATACTCTTTTGATAGCGGACCTGATAATCTGTCCCGTAGGCAAATATCGGCGCATCTTTCCCTTCCGCAATGCGGTCAATCACAGCCAAAGCTTCTGGAGCAATACGACCTGTCACCAAGGGAATACCTTGTTTGATAATACCAGCTTTCTGCTCTGCTATGGCTTCCAAGGTGTCACCAAGTAGGGCTACATGGTCCAATCCAATAGTCGTAATTCCTGTCAAAATGGGCTGGCAAACATTGGTACTATCCAAAAGTCCACCCATGCCCACTTCCATGATAGCCACATCTACTTGCTCTAAGGCAAAGTAGTCATAGGCTATGGCTGTGATAATCTCAAACTCGGTTGTGCCCTGTAAATTAGCGGCCGCTTCTCCCTCCAGCAAAGACTGATAGTCTGCTATGAGGGCTTCTAGCCTAGTCACTGGAATGGATTCCCCATTGATGCTAATCTGGTCTGTGTAGTGAATGAGATAGGGTGAGCTAAACACGCCAACTCTCAGCCCTAGCTTTTCCAGCATATTTTTCAAAAAAGCAATGGTAGAACCCTTGCCATTGGTCCCTCCGATATGGATGACCTTGAGTTTGAGATGGGGATTTCCACGCAAAGCTAATAGTTCCACCATGCGTTCCAAGCCAAAATGCGGTTGGTCCGTCCGGTAGTTGGCAATCCACTGATTATTTTCAATTTCTTTCATCTTATTTGTATTGTTTTAAATCTAGATTTTCCGCTTCATCAGCCAGACGAATAGCGGAGGCAATTTCAACTGCCATCTTGTGACTAGCTACGTCATGCACGCGCACCACTTCTACACCCTGTCTTGAAGCAATACTAGTTACATGAGCCGAAGCTGTATCTCGATTGCGGAAACCAAGTTCTGTCTCAGGATTGACTTCAAAACCACTTTCTTCAAGGATATTGATGACAAATCGCTTGCGCGACACTCCAAGAAAGATTGGATATCCCTTCTGATGTAGTTTATCCAAGTCCCGTAAAAGAAGCAGATTTTCTTTCTTAGTCAGACCAAAGCCGATTCCCGGATCCAACAGGATATTTTCTTGTTCAATTCCAGCTTGATTTGCTCTCGCTAGTGCTCGTACAAAGAAAGTCTCCATCAACTCTTCGATTGGCAATTTTTCGAAGTCAGCTAGCTCTTCCTCTGTAAAAGCTTGATTAAATCCAAAATGAGGGAATATGAGCGAGCTAGGATGCTGAGGTCGAGCTATGACTGGGTTAAACATAATGACCACTTTCGCTCTCGCTTCAGCTACCACATGGGCCATTTTTTCATCACCCATGAGACCAGTGATATCATTAACTAGATTAGCACCAGCAGCCAATGCAGCTTCTGCTACCTGACTCTTCCAAGTATCAATAGAGATGAGGACATCACTTTCCTTGCGAATCGCTTTAATCACTGGAACAACACGCTGGATTTCCTCTTCTATCTCAACATAGCTACTTCTTCCCGGCCGAGTTGATTCTCCGCCGATATCGAGCATACTGGCTCCTTCTGCTATCAATTTACGAGCCTGCTGGAGTGCTTGCTCAGGAGCAAAAAATTGACCACCATCCGAAAAGGAATCTGGGGTTACATTGATAATTCCGCAAATAGCTGTCTTTGCATGATTGGCTTTACTTGACATATCGGTCACTCCCTCAAGGCTTTTCATCATATTATTTCTCTATTTTACCATAAAAAGAAAAAGATGGACACGATTGCATTCATCTTTTTCCCAGTAGAAACAAGTAAGCAATTGTCAAAAATCTTAAACAGAGATCCCTAATGTCCGACTCAAAATCACCACGAGAGCCAACAAACAGAAAAAAACTCCATTAACAATCATGTGAAGTAAGATAGACATTTCCAAACGTTGGGTTTTATAAACTGTCCAAGTTAGCACAGTTGACATTCCTCCATAGATAAGAAGAGAAGGTAGATTTGTCGGTAAATGAAGCAAGGCAAAGATAATAGCACCGACTATATAACCCACATTTTCTTTACCACGAAAGAGTTTTTTAGGAATCACTCCTCGACATAAAATCTCCTCACAAATAGGAGCTATTAGAACCAGTAAGAAAAAACTGGAAATTAAGGAACTATTCTGGACCAAATCATTAATATTTGATTGATTGCTGGTTGTTGTTTCATTCATCAAACGCAGTAAGACCACACCAAGAATATTAAAGGCAAGAATCACTAGATAGCTTAAGGCCAATCTAGCCAAATCCTTAGCCTTGAAAAACGATAAACCAAAACTAGCCAACTGTGTTTTCCTAGCACCTATTATAAATACAGTTAAAACTACAAGAGATACGGCCCCTACTAATAGTCCAGCTTGAAGCAGTGGAAATTTTCTGCTAGTTAGAAAAGTTGCTAGGGCTAAAGGAAACTGAGAAAACAAAAGCCCTACTAGAAAGATTATTAACCACTTCCCCCTGTTTAATACTTCACCCCAAATATTCTTTTTTATCATCAATCATACTCCTACCATTCAATCAAAATCACCTACCTAGTTTGAAGCAATTTTCAAGTAACTATAATATAAAAAGGGGAGAACCCCTTTTTATATTATAGCATTTATAGTGCCATGCTGATATAGTTAAGGATAAACAAGGCATCCAAAATCCAAATCATGACATGAACATCTTTAGCTTGACCTTTGACAAGCTTAGTCAAAGTGTAAGTCAAGAAACCAACTGCAATCCCTTGAGTGATAGAGTAGCTGAATCCCATAAAGATAGATGTGAAGAAAGCAGGAACCGCTTCAGACATATCGTCCCAATGGATATTTTTCAAGCTAGCCAACATCATAATCCCAACGATAATCAAGATTGGAGCTGTAGCGGCTGTTGGTACAATCGCTAGAAGTGGACTAAAGAAGCTTGAGATCGCAAAACAGATAGCTACAACCAAGGCTGTCAAACCAGTACGTCCACCTGCACCAATACCAGCAGCAGACTCAACATAAGTCGTTACGTTCGAAGTACCAGCGATGGCACCAATTGAAGTACCAATCAAGTCTGAATAAAGAGCCTTGTCCAACTTAGCTGATTGGTGATTTTCACCATTTGTAGCTACGATACCAACTTTTTCACCTGTACCGATCAAGGTACCAATTGTATCAAAAATATCTGTCAATGAGAAGGCAAGAATAGCCATCAGAGTTTCAGGCAAGCGAGCTGTATCTGAAATCAAAGCTCCCAAACCTTCTGAACCAAGAGCTGCACCAAAGACTGTCTTCAAATCTTCAAAGGCTGCACCAACATGGTTATTAGCAAAATCGATGCTTGACAAATCTACCAAACCAACTGCGATAGCAAGAATAGTTGTTGTCAAGATAGAGAGGATAATTCCCCCTTTAATTTCTTTGATAACAAAGAAGATTGTAATGGCCAGTCCTGCAAGTGCCACCAAAACAGCTGGGTTATTAAAGTCAACCAATCCTGGAACTGCTGAAGAGTTTGCTGCAATCGTTGCTTTAGCTTTGTCAGCCCCTTCTCCTACAACAGTATAGTTACCTGGATCGATCGTAAATTTCAAAAATCCAGCATTCTTAATTCCTACGTAGGCAAGGAAGACACCGATACCAGCTGAAATAGCTGAGCGAAGAGCATTTGGAATCGATTCAATGATCATTTTACGAACATTTGTCAAGGTAATAATCAATGAGATAATCCCACAGATGAAGACCATAGCTAGGGCTTCTTGCCAAGAATAACCAAGTCCAAATACGACTGTAAAGGTAAAGAAAGCATTCAGCCCCATACCTGGCGCTTGGGCATAAGGTAAGTTAGCGTAGAAGGCCATCATCAGGGTACCAGCAACTGCACCGATAATCGTTGCGAGGAATACACCCTGAGCAGGCATTCCTGTTTGCGAAAGAATTTGTGGGTTTACAAAGAGAATATAACTCATTGCAAAGAAAGTTGTTAAACCAGCGAGAACCTCTGTACGAACGTCTGTACCGTTCTCTTTTAGTTTAAATAATTTGTCCATTATTAATCTCCTTTTAATTTTTACGAACAATAATAGAATTATATCATTTATCATTCACTTTTTCAATATCTTTGTTTGATTTATTTAAGAATTTGATGAAATTTCTTTTTTGGTTTCGAATCTGATTTTCTGCCTGCTTTCTGTTATAATAGTAGACATCTTATCTGAAAAGACACTAGAAAGGTCCCTATGACGAAAAAAATTATTGCAGTTGACCTGGATGGAACCCTACTCAACTCAGACAGTCAAATTTCTGACTTTACCAAAAAAACCATTAAAAAAGTTGTTGAAAAAGGCCATCAAGTTATTATTACGACAGGACGCCCTTACCGAATGTCAAAAGATTTTTACCGTGAACTAGGCTTAGACACTCCTATGATTAACTTCAACGGCTCCCTCACTCATTTACCAGACCAAGTTTGGAACTTTGAAAAGTGTTTAACCGTAGACAAAAAATATCTGCTAGACATGGTTCAACGTTCAGAGGACATTCAAGCCGATTTTATCGCTGGAGAATATCGTAAAAAATTCTACATTACAAATCCTAATGAAAAAATTGCCAATCCTAAACTATTTGGTGTAGAAGCTTTCCAGCCTGAAGATCAATTCCAGCCTGAGTTAGTAACCAAGGATCCTAACTGTATTCTGTTACAGACCAGAGCCAGTGACAAATATGCCTTGGCAAAAGAAATGAACGCCTTCTACCAGCATCAACTGTCTATCAATACCTGGGGAGGTCCGCTCAATATCCTTGAATGTACCCCAAAAGGTGTCAATAAGGCCTTTGCTTTGGACTACTTGCTCAAGGTAATGAACCGCGATAAAAAGGATTTGATTGCCTTTGGAGACGAACACAATGATACCGAAATGCTCGCTTTTGCTGGGAAAGGTTATGCAATGAAAAATGCCAACCCAGAGCTACTCCCCTATGCAGATGAGCAAATTTCCTTGACAAATGACCAAGACGGGGTTGCCAAAACCCTGCAAGACTTATTCTTATAGTCCATTCTGACCAGCTTGCAAGCTGGTCTTTGTGCTCTTTTCACAGTCTCATCAACCAGTTAATCGATTGTTCTACTTTTTGCATCCAAAACCTTGGAAAAGGCTTTCTTTTGTGATATACTTCACATATAAATACAAGAGAGCTCGTCACACTCGACTCTGTTGACACAAAATCAATCCAGTCCTGTTTCTCCTGCTCTCAGTTAATATCAAGGAGGATAGCTATGAAAGCTGTTGTTGTAAATCCAGAAAGCACTGGTGTTGCTGTTGAAGAAAAAGTACTCCGTCCACTTGAAACTGGGGAAGCACTTGTAGAAATTGAATACTGTGGTGTTTGCCACACTGACCTCCACGTTGCCCATGGTGACTTTGGCCAAGTACCAGGCCGTGTTCTAGGACATGAAGGTGTTGGTATCGTTAAGGAAATTGCCCCAGATGTAAAAAGCCTTAAAGTCGGCGACCGCGTCAGCGTTGCTTGGTTCTTTGAAGGATGTGGCACTTGCGAATACTGTACAACTGGTCGCGAGACCCTTTGCCGTACAGTGAAAAATGCTGGCTACTCAGTAGATGGTGGTATGGCTGAACAATGTATCGTAACTGCAGACTATGCTGTCAAAGTTCCTGACGGACTTGATCCAGCCCAAGCCTCTTCTATCACATGTGCTGGTGTAACAACCTATAAAGCTATTAAAGAAGCAAAAGTTGAACCAGGCCAATGGGTTGTTCTTTACGGTGCTGGTGGACTTGGTAACCTAGCTGTTCAATACGCTAAAAAAGTATTCAATGCTCATGTCATCGCCGTTGATATCAACAATGACAAACTTGCCCTTGCAAAAGAAGTGGGTGCGGACATTGTTATTAACGGCCTCGAAGTTGAAGATGTACCTGGACTCATCAAGGAAAAAACTGATGGTGGAGCTCATTCAGCTGTCGTAACTGCTGTATCTAAAGTTGCCTTCAACCAGGCTGTTGACTCAGTTCGTGCTGGTGGTCGCGTTGTCGCTGTCGGCCTTCCTTCTGAAATGATGGAACTAAGTATCGTAAAAACCGTTCTAGATGGAATCCAAGTCATCGGTTCTCTTGTAGGAACTCGTAAAGACTTGGAAGAAGCCTTCCAATTCGGTGCAGAAGGTTTAGTAGTTCCAGTTGTTCAAAAACGTCCAATAGAAGATGCTGTAGCAATTTTCGACGAAATGGAAAAAGGTCAAATCCAAGGACGTATGGTACTCGACTTCACCCACTAATCTATTAGAAACCTATTTCAAAAGTTGGAATGCACTTCCAACTTTTTTATATTAAATTTTTAAATAGGGATTCAAAAAAACTTCTCAAAAACTTAATATATCAATATTTGCAAAAGAAACCTTTTTCCTTTTTTATGTTAAATAGTTGCTTTTTATATGAAAACGGTTTATACTTAAAAAGTCTTAAAGTTTTCTTAAACAAAAACTAAAACAAAAAAGGAGGAATGACAATAATGAGTATCGGAATCATTATTGCGAGCCACGGCGAATTTGCTGCGGGTATTCATCAGTCAGGATCTATGATCTTTGGTGAACAAGAAAAGGTTCAAGTTGTAACCTTTATGCCAAATGAAGGTCCTGATGATCTATACGCTAAGTTTAATAACGCTGTTGCTGCATTTGACGCAGAAGATGAGGTTCTAGTTCTGGCTGATCTTTGGAGTGGATCTCCATTTAACCAAGCTAGCCGCGTGATGGGAGAAAATCCTGAGCGTAAGTTTGCCATCATCACAGGACTTAACTTACCGATGTTAATTCAAGCCTACACAGAGCGCCTGATGGACGCTGCTGCAGGTGTAGAAAAAGTCGTTGCTAATATCATTAAAGAAGCCAAAGATGGCATCAAGGCTCTTCCAGAAGAGCTAAACCCAGTTGAGGAAGTAGCAAGCGCTGCAGCTGCTCCAGTTGCTCAAGCTGCTATTCCAGAAGGAACTGTTATCGGAGATGGAAAACTCAAGATTAACCTTGCCCGTCTGGACACTCGTCTCCTTCATGGTCAGGTTGCGACTGCTTGGACTCCAGATTCAAAAGCAGACCGTATCATCGTTGCTTCAGATAACGTTGCCAACGACGATCTTCGTAAAGAATTGATTAAACAAGCAGCTCCGAATGGAGTAAGAGCCAATGTTGTACCAATCCAAAAATTGATTGAGGTTTCAAAAGACCCACGTTTTGGAGAAACACATGCCCTTATCTTGTTTGAAACACCTCAAGATGCCCTTCGTGCAATTGAAGGTGGCGTGCCAATCAAAACTCTTAACGTAGGATCAATGGCTCACTCAACTGGTAAAACAATGATCAACAACGTTTTGTCTATGGACAAAGAAGACGTTGCTACATTTGAAAAAATGCGTGACCTCGGTGTTGAATTTGACGTACGTAAAGTACCAAACGACACTAAAAAAGATTTGTTTGACTTGATTAGCAAAGCCAACGTTCAATAATAGACATCAGTAACTATCGAAGAATTCTAAGAAAATTTTTCACTTTATTATCATTAAATAGAAAAGGAATAAAACCATGTCAGATATTTCAATTATTTCTGCTGTCTTGGTTGTAGTTGTTGCCTTCCTTGCAGGTCTTGAAGGTATCCTCGACCAATTCCAATTCCATCAACCAATCGTCGCATGTACCCTTATCGGTCTTGTAACAGGTAACCTCGAAGCAGGGGTTATGCTTGGTGGATCACTTCAAATGATCGCCCTTGGTTGGGCAAACATCGGAGCTGCCGTAGCTCCTGACGCTGCTCTTGCATCTGTTGCCGCAGCAATCATCTTGATCAAAGGTGGTAACTTTACTACTGAAGGTATCGCCGTTGCAACAGCAACAGCTATCCCTCTTGCCGTAGCTGGACTTTTCTTGACTATGATTGTTCGTACAATCTCAGTTGGTTTGGTTCACACTGCAGATGCTGCTGCTAAAGAAGGAAACATTGCGGCTGTTGAACGTGCTCACTTTATCGCACTTCTTCTTCAAGGTCTTCGTATTGCTATCCCTGCTGCCTTCCTTATCGCTATCCCAGCTTCTGCCGTTCAAGATGCTCTTAAATTGATGCCAGACTGGTTGAACGGTGGTATGGCTGTCGGTGGTGCTATGGTCGTTGCCGTTGGTTACGCTATGGTTATCAACATGATGGCAACTCGTGAAGTATGGCCATTCTTCGCAATCGGTTTTGCTTTTGCTGCCATTTCTCAATTGACTTTGATTGCCCTTGGTGTAGTCGGTGTTGCCCTTGCCTTCATCTACCTTAACCTTTCAAAACAAGGTGGTAACGGTGGCGGAGGAGCTGCTACTTCTAACGACCCAATCGGTGATATCCTAGAAGACTACTAGAAAGGGGAACAATCATGACTGAAAAACTTCAATTATCAAAATCAGATCGTAAAAAAGTTTGGTGGCGTTCACAATTCCTTCAAGGTTCTTGGAACTACGAGCGTATGCAAAACTTGGGTTGGGCTTATTCATTGATCCCAGCTATCAAAAAATTGTACACTACTAAAGAAGACCAAGCTGCTGCTCTTGAGCGTCACCTTGAGTTCTTCAACACTCACCCATACGTAGCTGCTCCAATCATGGGGGTTACTCTTGCACTTGAAGAAGAACGTGCTAACGGTGTTGAAATCGACGACGCTGCTATCCAAGGGGTTAAAATCGGTATGATGGGACCTCTTGCTGGTATCGGTGACCCAGTATTCTGGTTTACAGTTCGTCCTATCCTTGGCGCTCTTGGTGCATCACTTGCTGCATCTGGTAACTTGGTTGGTCCACTTCTCTTCTTCTTCGGATGGAACGCTATCCGCATGGCCTTCCTATGGTACACACAAGAGTTTGGTTACAAAGCTGGATCTGAAATCACTAAAGACATGTCTGGTGGTATTTTGAAAGATATCACTAAAGGTGCTTCTATCCTTGGTATGTTCATCCTTGCCGTTCTTGTACAACGTTGGGTATCTATCAACTTCACAGTTAACCTTCCTGGTAAACAATTGGCTGAAGGTGCCTACATCAACTTCCCAGACGGTCCTGTATCAGGTGCTGAATTGAAAGGTATCCTTGGTCAAGCACTTGGTGGATTGAGCTTAGATAAGATTCAACCACAAACTCTTCAAGGTCAGTTGAACTCATTGATTCCAGGATTGATGGGACTTCTCCTTACTTTCCTTTGCATGTGGTTGCTTAAGAAAAAAGTATCACCAATCTCAATCATCCTTGCGCTCTTTGCAGTAGGTATCGCAGCTCGTTTCTTCGGTATCATGTAATCAAGCAACTAAAAAGGGCTCTATAATATTTGTAGTGGGTAAATCCCCTATGGATATTATGGAGCCTATTTTGTTGTAGAAAAAAAGTTCCATAATATCTATAATGAAAAGCAACAAAACAACTCATTAGAAAGATTCATATGGAACAATTACATTTTATCACAAAATTACTAG